>WFYK01000037.1 GCA_015490105.1 Aquificaceae bacterium
ACCTAAACCTTCTTCTGAGAGCATACACGTTAAAGAAAGGGATCCACACATTTTTTGCTTTCGCTTTCTTGAGAGTCCTCCTCTTTAACTCTATAGCTTTGGCTATTTACTTTGCTCAGGTGAAGCTCCCTTACCTTTTCGCGATCCTCGGACTGATTATGCTTTCACTTATAACGCTTTTTGGTCCCTACGCGGTAAGGAGGTGGGGATCTCCTCCGGTGGATTTCTCCCCTCAGTTCTTTCTAAGGAACAGGAAACTTCCCGCGGGTATAGGGCTTGGACTTTCACTTCCCTACTGCGTTTTGCCTATAGTGGGTTCCTTGGTGGTAAGTTCCTTCGCTTTGAGTATACCCTTTGAAATCTTTAACCTATTTGTTTGGTCGAGTTTAATCCCTACAACCGCTTTGGTTTTTTTAAAAGAGAGCCTTCTTCAAAGGCTTCTTTCGGTAGTTAAAGTCTCTCACGTGATCGCCTCCATGCTAATTTTGGGCCTTTCCGTTCCCGTAAGCGGGGAGACGAACCTGATCCTTTTTGTTTCCTCACTCACATCAGGAGAGATTCCTTTTTATTTCCTTGTCCTTGTGAGCTTCATCCTCGGTGTTTTAACAAGCTTGGGACCTTCTACTCTTCCCTTCCTTCCCGCGGTGTTCGGCCTGCTCGTTGCGGACAAAAAAGGAAAAGGTGTGATACTCGGCGTGATCGAGTTTCTTCTTGCTTTTTTAACGACTCATTCTTTGGCGGGGTTTTTAGTTTCTCTCGGCCTTGTGAACCTCAGAGATATTTTCAAAGCGGAGGTCTTTAGTTTAATTGTGGGAATACTTTTGGCCCTTTTTGGTCTCAGCTTGGTCGGTGTCGTTCCTTTGAGTTTGAGCTTTCTTTCCCTATGGAGAGGAGGTGTCCCCAAAGGCGGTAGGTTCATGATAGGTATCTTTTACACGCTTTCGGTTTGTCCTTCCTGCACACCCCTTCTCCTTGGAGCAGTATTTCTTAGCACCCTGTCAGGGGATCCCTTCAAAGCCTCCTTCCTTATGGGTGTATACGCCATCGGCAGATTTATCCCGGTGGTTATTGCAGGTTTCATGGCAAAAGAAGTAGTAACCCAAGGATCCGCTTATTCGCCCTTAGCACGTAAGTTTGCGGGCTTCCTTCTTATAGGGGTCTCTTTGATACTTCTTAAAAACTCCTTGGAGGTGATCCTATGAACAGGAGGGACCTTATCTTAATGGGTCTATTTTCTCTCACTTTACCCGTGGGATCCTTTGCTAAAAGGGAGGATGAAGAAATCAAGCTTCTTTTCCCCGTAACCTACAAGGATAGAAAAAGGTGGAAAAAAGTCTTCAGAAGGATAAGGGGAGCTATAAACCTTTGGGGAGCGGGGGTCCACATAGAGGTCGTGGCCTACGATGAGGGGATCGCTTTCGTTGACAAGTTTGAAAACGGCGAGTTTGCGGAAAGGATCGAGAACCTTATGCTTTACGGCGTTGAGTTTAAAGCCTGTGCGGTAGCCATGAAGATGTTCAACGTTAAAAAAGAAGATCTTATAGAAGGTGTTCAAATAGTTAAGTCTGGCTTTGAATACCATGTCTTGAAAGAAAGGGAAGGCTACATATCTATTTATTTATGAGGATAAGCGAGATCGCCAGAATACTGGGGGTTAACCCGAAAACCCTCCGATACTGGGAGGAGATAGGACTCCTTCCCCCTCCCGAAAGGGATGAAAACGGCTACAGGATATACTCGGAAAAGCACATAAAACTCTGCAAGTTCATCTTAAAAGCTAAAAGGGTAGGGTTCACCTTGAGGGAGATAAAGGAGATAATCCAAGCCAAGGAAAGTGGAAACGTATGCGGATGCGTGAGGGAAAAGATAAAGAAAAAGATAGAGGAACTGGAAAGAAGGAAGGCTATTTTAGAGAGTTTGCTTGCGGGTTCTCCCTCTGAAGGAGAGATCTGCCCGATCATAGAGTCGGTGGCTTAATATGGTGGACCTGAAGGTAGTGGACGAAGAAGTTGAACGGATAGCTCAAAAGTATCCCGACCACTCCGAGATCATAAGGAAAGCTTATGACTTTATCCTTGAAAAGCATGCGGATCAGAAAAGGAAGTCGGGGGAGCCTTACGTAGTTCATCCCGTGAGTGTAGCCAAGATACTCTCGGACATGAACATGGACTGGGAGACCGTTGTTGCCGGTTTTTTACACGATACCTTAGAGGACACACAAACTACCTTTGAAGAAATCAAGGAAGCTTTCGGTGAGGGTGTGGCCAAGATCGTGGAAGGTGTTACGAAGATAAGTAAGTTTAAGTTCAAAAGCTACAAGGATGCTCAAGCGGAGAACTTCAGAAAACTTATCCTTGCCACCGCGGAGGATATAAGGGTCGTAATAGTTAAGCTGGCGGATCGTCTTCACAACATGAGGACCCTCCACTTTTTAAGTGAGGAGAAAAGGAAACGTATCTCGGAAGAGACACTTACCGTATACGCTCCCATAGCTCACAGACTCGGTATGTGGGAAATAAAGAGGGAGCTTGAAGACTTAGCTTTTAAGTATCTGTATCCCGCGGAATACGAAAGGGTAAAGAGGTTCGTTAGTGCTTCTTTAGAAGACCTCGAGCGCTATCTCAAAACTTACGTGGTCCCTCACGTTAAAGAGATCCTCAAAAAAAACAACATAGAAGGCACGGTCACCTATAGACCTAAACACCTCTACAGTATCTGGCAAAAAACCATAAGAAAGAACATATCCCTTGAGGAAGTCTACGATCTTTTGGGTGTGAGGGTTATAGTTAAAGATGTCAAGGACTGCTATGTGGTTCTCGGATTGATACACAGCCTCTTCAAACCTGTTCCCGGTCGTTTCAAGGATTACATCTCTCTCCCCAAACCCAACTTATATCAGTCTCTCCACACTACGGTGGTAGGTCCTAAAGGCAAACTGGTAGAGTTTCAGATAAGAACCTACGAGATGCACGAAAGGGCGGAAAAGGGAATAGCTTCCCATTGGGCTTACAAGGAAGGTCTTTTGAAGGGAGATGAAACCTTCCGCTGGCTGAG
>WFYK01000038.1 GCA_015490105.1 Aquificaceae bacterium
CCACCTCCGCCCTGATCCTCACCGCCCTGTTGAGCCTCCCTCTCCTCGTCAGCCATGGCTCTGATTATCTAACAAGGTTCACAGTCTCGTCAAGTATAGTGTTTGAAGTGGTTATAACCCTTGCGTTGGCTTGATAAGACCTTTGAGCGGTGATCAGGTTTATAAACTCTTTAGCCATATCCACGTTTGACATTTCGAGCATTCCCGATCTTATCTTCTCCGATCCTCCCGGCGTCATTATGGTGGGTGTAGTAATTGATGTGTACAAGTTAGCACCTTTCTTTATTAGCTCTTCCGTATCGGTAAACACCGCAACTGCAACCCTGTAAAGAGGTTTGGACTTCCCGTTAGAGTAAACACCCACCACAGCTCCGTCTTCCGAAAGAACGAAGACATCTATAAGATCCCCTTTGGTGTAGCCGTTTTGCTCCATAGTTACTACGAAGTCACCGGAGTATTGGTTTAAATAAGGTGATGGGATGGGATCTCCGTTTGCTACTTCAGGACCTTCACCTAAAAGAAGTTTCACAATGTTATTCTCTCCAAATACGGCACCCACATTATTTTGAAAGTCATTATTAATGTTAGATACATCTAGGGAGAAGTAATATGTACCTGTCTGTGCATCATATGTCATTGTATTTGTATCATATTGTAGATTTCCATATGCATCAAAACTTAAGTTTAAAGGAGAGAAAGGAGGCAAAGGATCTCCTGGTTGTACTACATTTACTGTATTTCCTACCCAATCGACATATATAGTATCATTTTGATTTGTATTTCCATTCCAATCAATACCAATTTCATTCTCACTTAATATCGTAAGCATATATACTTCCCAAGTTCCGGTCCCTGTCTTTCTAAAGAACACATCAAGAGGGTAAGGATTTCCCAAGGAATCGTATACAGTTATGGTATACCTGTAGTGGTAGGTAGTAGGATCATTAGGATCAAAAGCGACGGATATAGGAGAGGCATCAGCATTTAAATTTGTAGGCTGAAGGAAGGATATAGTACTCACTGCTTGAGGTGGTAACTGTGTTTCTATCTTTATGTCTTCTGGACTTGTTCCAATCGTATTACCTTGTTCATCAACTTTAAAACCCTGCAACTTTAATCCTGCAGAGTTAACCATAAAACCGTCCCTGCTTATTCTGAACTGGCCGTCGCGGGTGTAGTATCTCGTTTGGGTTACAGGGTCATCAAGTATGAATAGGCCCCTTCCCTGAATTGCTAAGTCGGTGTTGATACCCGTTTGTTTGAAGTTTCCTATGGTCCAAAGTTTTTGTGTGCTGTCTACCACTGCTCCGGCACCGTAGGTAGTTGACTTTAAGGTTCCCGTAACGGTGTTCAATCCTACTGTTACAGAAGATATCGCATCTTGAAAGATTGGTCTTTGAGCTTTGAATCCCACAGTATTGACGTTAGCCAAGTTGTCGGAGGTAACGTCTATCCAGAAGCGGGACGTGTCCAAGCCTGTTACTGCGTTGAAGAATCCCCTTATCATGACCCTTCACCTCCTGCTGTATAAAGGATCTTGGAAGCGGGCACCTGTCTGCCCGAAAGAAGGTCTAAAACCAGCTCTCCCTCCAGGACTCCCGCGGACTTTACCGTGTCTTTGTATCCTAAATTCCAATTAGTTAGCTCCGTATCCCCTTTGAAAACCTTAACGGTAAATTGGCCTCTGGGAAGGTCACTTACATCGAGCTTGTTTAGACCCTTTACTAAATCCATCTCTATCTCCTTGATCACCTCTTCCCCGTCGTAAATCTTTACCGTGACGTTATCGACAAAGTCTCCTGAAACTATGTAATACTCGCTTTGGTTTAAGGTATCCAATAGATCTGACTGGAAAACAAAACTCTTTCCTATGAGGCTCAAGGTTTGCATGAAGGTAAACTGGTTCATCCAGGCTTTGAAGTCTTCCATAAAGCTTTTCACTTCGTTGAAGAACCTTATCTGGTTTAATCTGACCATGTCCTCAAGGGATTTAGAAAGATCCTGCTGGTTGAAGGGATCTTGGTATCTCAAGGTTTCAAGGTATATCTTCAGAAAGTCCGAAGAAGACATGGTGTCCACCGACTGAACGTAATCGGGACCAACTATCTTGGGATCTGGCGGAGTTACGTTGTATCTGTCCGCATTTCTGTCTGTGAAGATCCCCGCGTCCATCATTTCCACTCACCCCTTCTTTTCTTAAGCTCTTCCGCAAGAACCTCTCCGAAGCTCTTTTGAGCTTCCTTAGATTGTGCCTTCTCTTTTGCAAGGCTACCTTTAAGGTCGTATATACGCTTTCCTTTCCTTAGAACTATCTCTCCTTCCTTTACTTCAACCTTTAAAACGTCTCCTTCCTTTACACCCAACTTCTTCCTTACATCGCTGGGCAAGGCTATCAAGCCCCTTGCCATCACCTTAACGATCTCATCCATGGCTATGTATAAATATCGGCACCTGTCAAAATTTTTTCAATCTCAAAAACCAAAAAATGTATTGACATTTTCGGATGTTTGACAAAATTAAGGTGTATGAAACTTCTTGACACTTCCGTGCTTATAGAGTTCTTTTCAGGAGACGAGGAGAGGATAGAGAAGATAGATGATCTTTTCAGGGAGTTGGAAAAACAAAAGGAAAAGCTCCTGATTACAGAGGAGGTGGTTATCGAGCTTGCCTACTACCTTGAGCTTGTCTACGGATGGGAGAGGGAAGTAGTTGTGGAGGTTCTTGAAACGATCTTGACAGACAGCCTCTTTAGTGTAGAAGACAGGGACATTCTCTACGAAGCCCTTAAGGTTTACTCAAATACGAAGGCTCAGTTTATAGACGCTCTTAAAGTAGCTAAAGCTAAGAGAAGGAAGGTAAACGAGGTGGTTAGCCTTACCAAACGTTTTGAAAAGCTTGGTATGAAAGTTATCAAGCCGTAAGTATGCTGTAGAGGTTTTTGAGACTGTTTAGACTCTCCTCGAAAGAGACTCCCTTTCTATAGTCTTGCTTGAAGAAGTTATCTATGTGTTCCTTGTATTCAAGGACCTTATCTACCGCGGGGTTAGATCCTTTCCTGTAGAGACCGAGATTTACCAGATCTTCCATAGATTCGAAGGAACTCAGAAGCTCCCTTACATACATGGCCATCTTCAAGTGCTCTTCTGAGACGAGTTTGGGCATAAGTCTTGAGAGACTCCTTACAGGATCTATGGCAGGGAAAAGACCTGCGTTTGCCCTTTTTCGGGAAAGAATTATATGACCGTCGAATACACCTACGAGAGAGTCCGCTACAGGATCAAGGCTTATATCATCCCCTTCCACGAGAACGCTGAATATACCCGTTATACTACCTGCGTTAGAGAAGTTCCCACAGCTTTCCACTATCCTTGTCATCATGTGAAAAACCGAAGGAGTGTAGCCTTTTAGTGTCGGAGGTTCACCTGCAGCAAGACCTATCTCCCTCTGGGCCATGGCAAAACGCGTTATGGAATCCATAAGAAGTAAAACGTCTGCTCCTTTCTTGGCAAAGTATCTTGCGTGAACGATGGCACTGAGCGCACCCTTAACTTTAACTACGGGAGGCTGATCCGCTGTAGAAACAACGACGATACTTCTCTTTAACCCTTCTCCCAGAACGTCTTCTACGAACTCTCTTACTTCCCTTCCCCTTTCCCCTATGAGGGCCAAAACGACAACATCCGCATCGCTGAAGTTGGTTATCATTCCCAAAAGCGTGCTCTTTCCGACACCCGCCCCCGCAAATATACCTACTTTTTGACCTTTCCCTAAGGTCAGCAAGGCGTTTATGGATCTTACCCCCGTATCAAAGACTTCCCTTATCCTTTCTCTTTCGAGTGGATTTATGGTTTCAAGCTCTATAGGAGCTCTTTCCTGGGTTAGGATCTCTTCCCCGTCAAGAGGTTTCCCGAAAGGATCTACGACCTTTCCCAGGAGTTCCTCACCCACCAAGGTATTTACTGGCTCGTGCTTTATAAGAACGAGATCCCCGGGCTTTATACCCGCGAGGCTCCCGTAGGGCATGATTATGCACCTTTCTTCGTTAAACCCTATGACCTCACCGTATATCCTCTGTCCTGAGGAAGGAACTATTTCAACCAGATCTCCCGTGGCACCGCCGGGGTTGTAAGCTTCTAAATATATACCGCTAACCTTGAGAACCTTTCCGTAAATCTTGAGACCCTTTAAATTCACGCGCGATCACCTCTTTGACTACGGTATCTGCGATTTCCCGGTGATTTCTTTCTATTAAAAACTTGGGTGTTTCCAGTTTTATTTCTCCTCTCATGAGTGTTTCATCTTCTCTTATATCCAGATCTATTTCCCCGTAAAGGTCGGCCTTCCCAAAAAATTCTTCCACTATCTTTCTATCTTTTGGGTTTACTACTACCTTTAAATAACCCTTAAGCTCAAACTCCGAGCGAAAGATCTCTTCGAGGAGCTTCTCTACGAGATCCTCCTTTGGGATCTCGTCTGAGAGCAGGAATTCTTTTACCGCTTCTTTGCCTATAATAAGAAAGCTCTTTTTAAGCTGAGCGAATATCTCCTCTTTGCAGTTATTGAGAGAATCCACAATTTGAGTGCGTATGTTTTCGAGGGCCGTTTTTTCGGATTTCAAATTTTCTACCTGCGACTTTAGATCCTCAATTTGCTGATCTCTTAGGGAAAGTTCAGCTTTTAGGTTTTCGATCTCCTGAAGGAGTTTCTTTCTTTCCTCTTGTGCTTCGGTGAGTTTGAAATTCAAAGACTTTACCTGAGCTTCCAAGTTTTCCTTTTGGGCTTTCAGTCGGGATATTTCCTCTTGGAGTTTTAGCCTTTCCGCCTCTTTTACGAACTTTTCTCCGTCCTCCTCCTCTTGGCTTTTTCCGAACAGAGGTTTAAACCTTTTATACATAAGCTTCTTCACCGCCTATGTCGATTTTTCCTTCGTCTACGAGCTTCCTTATGACTGCAACCACCTGCTTTTGAGCCTTTTCGACGTCTGACTTCTTGACAGGTCCGAGAGCTTCCATGTCCTCTTGCATTATCTTCGCAGCCCTCTTGGACATGTTGGAGAAGAACTTTTCTTTAATGTCGTCGGGAGCTCCTTTGAGAGCAACTATGAGCGTATTTTTATCCACTGCCTTTAAGATCTCGATAATAGCTCTGTTGTCGAGTTTTCTTATGTCCTCGAAGGTGAACATCTTCTCCCTTATCTTCTCTTCAAGGGTAGGATCCTCTTCTCCTATCTTCCTGAGCAAGGCTTCCGCACTTTCCTTATCGAGAAGGTTCATAAGCTCCGCCGCTATAGCAACGCCCTCCTGTTTTTTAATCCCTCCGCCAACCCCCAAAGCTTTTATTTCTTCCGTAATGGTTTCTATTAACTGCCTCAAATACTGAGGTGATACGTTTTCTAAGGTGGCTATCCGCTTTACCACCTCATACCTTAGATTTTCCGGAAGCCACTGGAGGATATCCGCTGCCTTTCTGGGAGAGAGTTGGGACAGAAGGACCGCTATCGTTTGAGGGTGCTCGTTCTTTATTAAGCCTACTAAAATACGGGTGTCTATCTTTTCGAGCTGTTCTAAACCTTCCGCTACGCCGACGGTTCCTATCAAGCTCCTTATTCTTTCGTAAACCTCAGGGGGTAGAACACCCTGAAGTTGCTCCAAGAGGGTCTCTAAGTTCGAGTATTGGGTAGCCACTATGTTGAAGTCTTCGAGAAATTCCTTTACCGCCTCCTCTATATCGTGGGTGGTGAGATCCTTTAGCCTCGCTGCGGTGAGAAAGATCTTTTGAATCTCCTCCTCGGTTAGTTCTTTCAGTATCTTGGCAGCAACATCAGGTGGCATGGACATTAAAAGAACCGCAGCCTTCTCCGTCCTTGAAAGTTGTCTCTCCGTAATTTCAGCCATCTTCTTAACTAAAATATAAGCGTTTTATGGGAACAAGTATAAAGCTAATCCTCTTTTTAGCGGTCTCGGTTCTTTACTTTTTTAACCTTGGCACCAACCAAGTTTGGCAACCTAACGAGGCCTTTTATGCGGACGGCGCAAAAAACATGTTAAAAACGGGGGATTTCCTCACTCCCGTATTCAACGGAGAAATTCGACTTAATAAGCCTCCCGTTACCTACTGGATCGTTGCGATGGGCTTTTTTCTCTTTGGTTTGAACGAATGGGCCCTTAGGATTTTTCACGCACTTATGGGCATTGGAACCGCCCTCATGGTCTACCATATGGCAAAGATATCCTTAGGCGAGAGATCCTCGGTAGTTTCCTTTTTGGCCATGTCCCTTTCTTTCCTATTTGTTGCTAACTCCCGCTACGCTTCCCCCGAAGTTCCCCTTACTTTTTTTATTACCCTGAGCCTCTACCTTTGGTTTTTGAGCTATAAAAAGCACATCACTTGGGCTTTTTGCGGATCTGTTCTCGCTTCATCCCTTGCTGTCTTAACGAAAGGACCTGTAGGCTTTCTTCTCCCCGCTTCTGTAATATTCCTGTATTTGATCCTTACCGATAGGAGGGAACTATTCAAACTCAAATATTACTTAGGCACCTTTGCTGTAGTGTTACTTAGCGGTTGGTGGTATCTGTATCAATTTCGGGAAAACAAGGAGATATTCCTGGAGGTGTTCTTAAAGGAGAACATAAAGCGCGTTTATGCTATGGAAGGCGATCCTTTCTACTTTTATCTGCTGGATATCAATTTTTCTTTCCTCCCTTACTCCTTTTTAGTCTTTCCCGCTACGCTTTGGGCTTTGAAATCTAAGCGTAAAGAACTTCTATTTTTTGCAATATGGTTTCTCTGGCCCCTTTTCGTATTTTCTCTTGTAAAGATGAAACTACCCCTCTACATTATGCCTTCTTACCCGGCCATGGCGGTTTTGGTGGGGGTTTTTCTAAGTAGTGTGGAAAACAAGGCTCTTAAAGTTACCTCTTGGATCCTCAGTGTGCTTTTACTCACCGCGGTTCCGATTTTAGCCTTTTTGTTCGTGCTTGAGGTAACACTGTTGATTTTGATCTTGATCTTGGGATTAATTTTCGTCAAATACGTCCACTGGAGTCTGAAACCATCCGTAGGTGCGCTCGCTCTTTACTTTTACTTCGCGGGTGCGCTTCTTCCTGCGGTAGAAGGCTTCAGGCCTTACAAGGATATAGGAGAAGCTATAAAGAAGGCAGACCCGCAAGGCAAGTTGAGAACATATGAGGTAGGTGCCTTTCACTACAATCTTCCCTTTTATGCGGACAGACCCATAAAGGTGATAAAAGATATTTCAAACTTAAAGGATCCCGCCCTGGTTCTCACGAAAGAGAGTCCCGCGGATTGTGAAACTATCGGAAGTTGGCAGGTTTACAAAGGATCTGAGTCAAAATTCTTTAAATTTCTAAGGGATATAAAAAGAAACAGGAACTTTCACACTTTCACCCTTTGCGTTCTGAATCCTTAGAGAGTGCCTCTCTGAAGGACCTTACTATCATATCTATCTCCTCATCTCTTACCGTCCGCATATCCAGTAGTAAACTGCCTTTACTTATCCTTCCGACAACTGGAACCTTGGCATTTCTCAGCCTGCAGGCAAGATCTTCTTCCGACAGATCTTTTGCCGAAACCTTCAAGCAGTATGTGGGAAGCTCGAGTTTGGGAAGTGCGCCTCCTCCCGGTTTTGCACGATCTTTTACGATTTCGCAGGTTATACCTTCCATATTTTTGAGTTTCCTCAAGAGTTTTTTAGCTCTCTTTTTTATACTCTCCTCGTTTTCACTCAGCATTCTGAGAACGGGGATAT
This sequence comes from Aquificaceae bacterium, assembly GCA_015490105.1. Lineage (GTDB taxonomy): Bacteria > Aquificota > Aquificia > Aquificales > Aquificaceae > Hydrogenivirga. Next base: position 7,769 of record WFYK01000038.1, read on the forward strand.
CTTCTTTCCTTCCTTCCACATACAACCTCAAGACCGCTTCCAGAAGCGAAAGGGTTATCTTATCTACCCTCAGGACTCTCATCAGCGGATGTTTTTTGAGCTTTTCTATGAGATCCTTTTTTCCCGCAATTATCCCCGCTTGAGGCCCTCCGAAAAGCTTGTCCCCGCTCCCGGATACGAGGTCCGCTCCCTGCTTTATGGCGTCTTTGAAGGTTATTTCTTCGGGAGCGGAGGGAAATCTTTCTATTAGCCCGCTTCCCGCATCGTAGTAAAGTACCAAATTTTTCTCCCTCGCAACCCTTGAAAGGTCCTTCAAACCCACTTCCTCGGTGAAGCCTTCCATATAAAAGTTGCTTTTGTGGACCTTCATAATGAGGGCGGTATTTTCGGTTATAGCCCTTTCGTAATCCTGGATTCTGGTTTTGTTGGTGGTTCCAACCTCAACGAGAACAGCACCGGAGCTTGCCATAATGTCCGGAATTCTGAAGCTCCCCCCTATTTCTACGAGCTCACCCCTCGATATGATCACCTCCCTTCCTTCCGCTAAAACTTTCAAGACAAAAAAGACTGCACCCGCGTTGTTGTTTACCACTATAGCGTCTTCACCGCCAGTTACATAGGTAAGAAGTTCCCGGACAAGATCCAGCCTACTTCCGCGTTTTCCCCTTCCGAGATCGTATTCGAGGTTGCAGTAATTTTGGGCTATCTCTAAAGCCCTTTCTACCGCTTCGGGAGGCAAAGGAGCCCTACCTAAGTTGGTGTTTATAACCACTCCTGTTGCGTTCACTACCCTCTTAAGCTTCCAAGAGGAGAGCCTCTTTATTCTTCTTTCTATTAGGCTTCTTAGATCTTTTAAATCCTTCCGTTTGCCTTGGAGGATCTCCTCCCTCACTTCTGCCAAAACTTCCCTGATCGCACGTTTTAAGATCGGGAGAGGAGCTTTACCGCTCAGTTTCTCTAAGAGTTCCGACACTTGAGGTATACTTCTGAGAAGGCTTTCCTTTTCACTCACCTACCCTGTCCCCCTTCCTTAAGGGATAGCCTTTTAAGAATTCTTTAGCACTCACTTTTTTCCCTTTAGGAGATACGAGTTCTTCTACCTTTACCGCTCCATCACCGCAAGCTACGATGAAATTTTGTGGATCTATTACCTCTCCCGGGACTCCTTCACCCTTTAGCGCTTTAACTTTTAGGATCTTCACCCTTTTACCCTTAATGAAGGTGTAGGCATTCGGGAAGAGTCCCCTTACCCTTCCCTCTACCGAAAGGGCACTTGCTTTCCAACAGATCCTATACTCCTCCTTCAAAATATAGGGAGCGTAGGTTGCTTCCCTATGGTTCTGAGCTTTGGGAGTGATTTTGCCCTCGATCCAATCCTTTAAGGTTCTAACCAATAGATTCGATCCTTTGCGGGCAAGTCTCTCGGACAGGGTATAAAAGTTGTCCTCTTCGTGTATAGGCTCTACCTCTTGGGCGAGAATATCCCCCGCGTCCATCTCCTCGTTTACGAGCATTACCGTATTTCCCGTAATCTTTTCCCCTGCCATGAGAACCCTCTGAATAGGAGCCGGCCCTCTGTATTTTGGGAGAAGGGATGCATGAAGGTTTAATGTCCCAAACTTGGGAACATCGAGGATCCGTTTTGTAAGAATCTTTCCGTAGGCGACGACAACTATAATATCCGGTGATAAGGACTCCACCAAGTTTTCGAGATCTTTCTTCTTCTCAGGTTGGAACACTTCAAGGCCGAGATCGAGGGCCTTTTCCTTTACAGGCGTTGGTTTTATTTTTTGCCCTCTTCCCGCAGGCTTGTCGGGTTGGCTGATAACAACTATGTTTTTAAACTCTTTGGCTAAAGCTTCCAAACTCGGAACCGCAAAAACCGGTGTTCCCATAAAAAGCAGTTTCATAGATTTGTATCTTAAAATTTTCTTGATGGTAAGGTCGGAGGGAGACAGGGGAAAGCTCCTCGAAAGTTTGAAAAAGAGCATCCTGTTCAGGGGACTCAGTGAGGGAATGCTAAGGACCATAACACCCCTTTTCGAATTCAGGGAAATACAGATGGGAGACGTCCTCTTTCAGGAGAAGGATCCCTCCCACGAGATGTTTGTCATTCTTGAAGGTAAGGTAAAAGCCTCCCTTTTTGACAACAGCGGTAACGAGCTGGTCTTAGCGGAACTCGGCCCCGGGGAAATAATAGGTGAGATGGGTATAGTGGATGAGATGCCCAGATCTGCTACCGTGGTGGCTCTTGAGAAAACGAAACTTGCGGTGCTCAAGAGAAAAACCTTTCTGGAAATACTACGGAGTAAACCAGAAGTTGCCATAAACGTTATAAAAGCGCTCGTAGATAGACTCAGGAAAACCGACGACATGCTCGAAGCCCTCGCTTTTTTGAACGTGGAAAATAGAATAGTGATGTATCTCTCGGAACTTGCTAAGAAAAAAGGAACCAAAGAAGGAAAATATCTTCGCATTCGAAAGATGACCCATCGAGAACTCGCTTCGAGGGTTGGAGCTTCACGGGAAGCGGTTACAAAAGCTCTCAAGGCTTTAACCTTCAAAGGTGTTATAGTAGATAAAGGAAACTTTTGGCTCATATCCGAAAATGCGTGTGAAGAGGTAGATCCGTAAAGATGTCCCCAGATGAACTAAAGCTTTTAATGAAGATACAAGAGTTAGATCAGGAAATTGACAGAGTTCAAAGAAGGATAGAGGTTGCACATCGGGATTTAGAAAATCTACAAGGAGAACTTAAAAACCTAAAGGATGAGCTGAGCGGTCTGAAAGAAGAAATAGAAAACCTCAAATCCTTAAAAAAAGAGCTTCAAGACAGGCTTGCGCAAGAGGAAGATCTCCTTAGAAAAAGTGAAGAGAAGATGCAATATGTAACAAAAGATGTGGAATACAAGGCACTTTTGAGAGAAAAAGC
>WFYK01000039.1 GCA_015490105.1 Aquificaceae bacterium
ATATATTATCAACTGTAAAATCTTTGCCTTGAATCTTCATAATCTTAGAAATCTCATATGGAATCAGGAATGCTTTCTCGGCTTGTATTTGCCTATCCATTATGCACCCGAGTACAAAAGCATGGGGATAGTTAATGAGATCATTAAGTAAAACATCCGCTAGAGGATTTCCCGTCTTTATCCCTCTGGGTGGTCCACTCATTAGCTGTTGTCCTCTTTCTATTAAGATTTCTGCTATCTGGTATTTGTTATTCATACTTTCCCTACGTTTGGATAATCTCAGAAAACCCTTTTGGTTTTTTCTTGTCGGAAAGTACATCCAGTAAGAAGCAGGCTGATTGGACTTGATTGATGACTATATCCGTTAAATTCTGTAAGTCTTGAGGGTCAAAAGGATTGTTCTCACTTTCGTGACAATTCATTACGTAAGCAAAATCCATGCCTTGATTATGAACGAAAAACCTCCTCTCTATGTAGCCTTTACCACACATTATCACAAAACCGTATCTGAGATATGGGTATATGTCTTTATGTTTTAAAGCTTTTTGGGAATATGTAATTACGTCATAGGTTGAAAACTTAGCTAGTTTCAGCTCTATTACCACCAAAGGAATTTTTCCATGTCTGTCTCTTATCAGGATATCAACTTGGAAAGCGTTAGAACCTCTTTTTGGGTCTTTTGGGTCCAGCGGGTCGTAATTCAGATTCTCATCTACTATGACTTTATAGATTAAGCTTTCAAACAACACAACTTCTATTTCTCTACAGATTTTCCTTTCCTTAAGTTTTTCTTCAAGCTTTTTTGCTAGGACAGATGCTAGCTTCTCCTCTCTCCTGGTTTTCCTTCCCACTTGGTTCTGACCGGGCTTCACCCCTTCGTTTTTTTCCTTATCTATCACTCTAAAACCAAGCCTGGTGAGGTGATATATAGCTTCCTTTGGGCTGAACCTTCGTAGTCTAGTACTTTTGGCTCTTTGGTGGGCTATGGAAATCACGTACTTCGGTGGATACTCCTTACCGTTATGGACTAGCACGTATTTTTTGGAAATTTCTTTTGGCGGAACACCTTCTTTATCGATTTTGGCTAAAGCTTGCTCTACATGTTCACGCTCGATATCCCTTATCATCCCCTTCACCTCCTTAATTATTGCAAACTCTCTCGGCTTCTCTGAAACAATCGGAGATACATTTTTCATAGAAATCGGAGCATTCTTGAAGTTTTTCTGGAAGGTTTATGTCTCCTCTGAGCCTGTATCTCATTTCGTATCCCTGAACGCATCCCCGTGTTAGTTCTTCACACCAGCTGGAGCATTTGGCCTTGGCATAAGCGCACCTCACCGATTCGGAAAAGGAACAGAAGCTAAGCCCTAAGAAGGTTATCAAGATAGCTACAGACTTCACCATATCTATTACCTCCCTACAAGGTATTTTCAATTATGTAAAGAGCCAAATCCTGCCACAGCTCGGTTTCACTTCTATCCCCAGCTTTGAACCTTTTCCATAACGAGAATATGCTCTTTTTGGAATGAATAAGTTCTACCCCGTAGATAATGTGCTCAATTATGAAGGGCAGTACAATGTTCCTTGAGAGTAATGGTGGGAGCAGGTCAAGAAGCTTCTCTTCAAAAACAAGACTGCCTTTATATTCCAGGGGTTGTTCTACAATTAACCTTATGGCTTTGGATCTGTCCGAGTAGCTCTTGAATCTGGTGAGTGCTATGTAGTTAGCAAGGCTTTCTTCGATCACCTTTCCCCACCATGTATCGTAGTAATAGTTTCTAACCCTGTTAACATCTAAATAAGCGTGTGCGAACTCGTGAAAAAGAACCTTCGTAAAAACAAACTCTGGCGGGACCTCGGTTTTAGTTCCCCATTCAACGCACCTTTCTGGGCATATCAATATCAAGGGTCCCCAATAAATTTCCTCTTGGAGATCATCTGGTACATCTTTCAGGTAAAGGCCGACCGCTACCATACTTCCAACAGTTTTTCTAAGGCACTTTTCTAAAGCTTCTACCGGAGTTCTCCTCAGTTCTCCAGAATGAAACAGCTCTCTTGCACATTCTTCGTTGAGCAGTACTCTCTTCTGTGGGGGATAGAATTCATCCATAGTTTCCTCGTTCACTAAATACACCGGAACCCTTTTCATGGTATCTGCCAATATACCGGAGAGAGCTACGATCTTATCCTCTTTGTAGGCGATCTCTTGAGATGAATTCAGGTTGATTATCCTAAGCATGTTCTTACCTCCTTTAAATAAGGAGGTATAGCTAGCAAATGCGACATATAATATTGCATTATGGGTGGTGATGCACGTTTAAGGAAGGACGAAATCATGAGGCTTGATGTTTTGAAAGCTATGCTCGAGCTAGGGGCTAAGGATAGAGAAGTGTCCACGGCGGATATACAGGAAAAACTTTTTGGAAACAGAAGCGCCAGGTCTCCAGAGAGGAGGAAACTGCAGAGGCTCCTCAATAGTTTAGAATACACAGGCTATCTGGAATCTGAGGGAGATGAGCGCGGAAGGAAGGGCAAACGGTGGAGGATAAAAAAAGGTGCCCTTAAGGGCCTTGAATATCTTTCTGAAGAGGAGAGGAGAAACCTAATGATAGGCTTTATATTCCTGCCAATTGGTTATAAAAGTGAGCTTGTGGGGAGATTAAAGCATGTACTTTCAAAAGTGTCGGGAGGAAGCGATACGGAAGGTGTCTTGAGCGAGTGTATAGGCAAGTATGTGGAGTTTGAAGAGCGGTACGCCAAAGTAAATATCGAAGTCATATCTAAGATACTTGAAGGATTAGAAAGGAGGGTAAAAGGTGAAAATGTAGTTCTAAGATTCGGCTATAAGAACAAGCAAAGGATAGTGGTGCCTTTAAAACTGTTCTCATACGAGGGTTTGATTCAACTTGCAGGGTGGGAGCTAAGCGATAAGAATGCTGTAAAGAGTAGATTTTCCAAGTCCTTTATAGTGGCTTATATACAGAGCGTTGAAGTTTTAAAACTTGAGGATAGTAGTAGGTTTGGGAAGATATATGAATCTAACAAAGAGATAATAGAGCAGGTCTCAAAAAAACTTAGAGAGAGCAAAAACTTTCCTATTTCTAGCGAGAAACCCTTTATATTTGAAGTTGAACTTGAGAAATTAGATAAAGATCTTGTGTATAGAGATTATAAAATCTCACCATCTCAAATTGGTAAAATCGATCCTGAAACATGGAAAACCGTTTTGGTAGGATACACAAGCAGTAGATACGCCTTCAGATTTCTCAATATAAGACACGTAAAGAAAATAATAAAGCCGACCAGGACATTTTTCAACGATTACGTGGATAAAGCTATAGAAGAAGGTTATGAAGATTTACCTGAAGATTATGAAGAAAATTTAGAAAGATTCAATAAATTTGTAGAGAAACTCAAAAAGACACTTGATGAAAAATATAACCTCCTAACATCTATAGGATAAATTACAAGAGGTGCTGAGCACCCCTTAAATTATACCCTCGCCACCTCCTGAGGCTTCGGGAGCCAAGGTTCTATACCCTGCTCCTTTGCCCACTGGTTTGCGAGTTCGTAAGCGGCTTTTGCCGTGTTTATGTTCTTCTCTATGAGTTCGAGCTTCTTCTTGAACTTCCTCTCTATAGCGGAGTCGAGGGACATGGTCCCGCCCGAAGCAACGAACTTCTTGAGGAATCTCGCCTTTATACCTTCCTCTATGGACTCTAAACCTGCTATCTGGGTTATGCCGAAGAAGGCTCCTATCATAGCCATGTTCGTCGCAAGTTCGGTCCCGGCTATCTCTATGGCGAACTTTGTAGCTGAGAAGTTGAAGATCTTCACATTTAGAGACTCGAGGAACGCCTTGTCCCTGTCCGAGAGGAGGTCCTCTTCAGCGTTTATTATTATCAACCCGTTCCTCTTTATGCCCGAGTAGAAGGGCATGGTGTAGGACTTTCCCATCGTGATCACCTGCGAGTGGAAGACCATGATAACGTCGGGGTATACAACCTCACCCCTGTCGTATATGGGTTCTATGCCTATCCTTACGTAGCTCTCGGCGGGAGCCATCCTCTTCTCAGCTCCGAAGAAGGGGTTAGAAACTGCGTAGTATCCAGCGTGATCCGCAGCGGTAGCTATTATGTGAGCTGCCGTGACAGCACCTTGACCTCCTATAGCGGGCATCCTGACGTTTATCCTCCTCCTCTTCATAGCAGACCCTCCTCCTTCTTCCTCTGGATCACCTCCTTTGCAGCGTCGGTCATGTATTCGAAGAACTTGAACCTCTCTTTGTCCGTCCTCCTCATCTCCTCGAGACCCTCGTCGGAGTTCAGACCTATCTCAAGTATGCAGGGTGTGTAGAGGTGTATGTATGTGGGACCTACCTCCCTCGCCACGTATATAGCCTTCTTTACAACCTGCTCCACCCTCTTGGGAGAGGAGACAGTCAGTCTCGCCACGTAGTGACAGCCAGAGTCTATGGCGAGCTGCCACATGGGGACCTTGTCCCACTGCTTCCCTTTAGGAGCCATCTTGAAGACGTGACCCTTGACGGTCATACCGCTCTCCTGACCACCCGTGTTGGCGTAGACCTCGTTGTCGAAACATATGGTAGTTATCTTCTCCTGTCTGAAGAAGGACTGGAGGGTCATGTCGAGACCTATGTCGACGGTAGCACCGTCACCCGCGAGGACTATTACGTCCTTTACCTTGTCCGGGAACCTCCACTCCAAGGTCCTCTTTATCCCTGATGCTATAGCGTTCTGGTTCCCGAAGAGGGAGTGGACCGTGTGGAGGGCTATGTGGGGGAAGACCAAGGAGGTGCATCCAGTCGAGTTCACTATTATCGTGTCTTCGGGGTTCGGGAGGGAGGCGAGTATGTATCTGAAGGCTGCGGATTCGGGACAGCCCGCACAGAGGGAGTGTTCCTCGATAAGCTCCTTAGAGTAGGGGAGGTCCATCACACCCCTCTTTGGGTTGCCCCAAGTCGCCTTCTCCTCGAGGTCTATCACCTCCTGAGGCATAAACTCCTTGAGATCTTCGTTTATCTTGAAGATCTTAAACGACATGCTTCACCTCCTTTCCAAGGAATTCAAGGATCTCCTTTACTATGAACTCGGGTGGCATGGTCATACCTCCAGCCACCCTCGGAGAACCTATCACCGGAACGTCAACGTGACCGTAAAGGGCGTGCCTTACCTCCCTCTCGAGCCAGCCGACCACGTTGAACTCGGGGACGAATATGTACCTCGCTCCCTGAACCGCCTCTATCAGCTCCTGTGTCGGGAAGGGTCTTATTGTCTTTAGCCTGACGACCCTCGCCTTTATACCCTCTTCGTGTATGAGTATCTGGGTAGCTTCCTTCGCTTGAGCTGCGGCTGTTCCCGAAGCGACGAAGACTATGTCAGCTTCCGGATCTCCGAACTCCTCTATGAGACCCCTCAGGAGGTGCTTCGCGTAGGGTCTTGACCTCTCTATCGCAGCCCTTACCTCGAACTGCCAGCTCGCGTGGGTAGCGTAAGAGACGTAGTTGGACTTCATCACAAAGGGATCTCTCAGGAACCTTCCGGGGGACATCTCCATGTCTATGGGAGGCATGGGAGCTTTGTAAGGATCGTAGGGTGGGAGGGCTATGTCGTCTGGGGGTAGCATGACAGCCTCTCTTGTGTGGGAGATGAAGAAGCCGTCGACTACGGTCACAAGGGGAA
>WFYK01000040.1 GCA_015490105.1 Aquificaceae bacterium
GACATAATAAGGAGACAGGGTATATTCGAACCTCACCGTCTTCCCGCGGAGGAGATGGAATACACAACCCTTCCCAAAATCCTTCAAAAGCTCGAAGATAGGTTCTATGACCTTGAAGAACAGCGTCTCGATAAGGATCAGGTAAAGGAAAAGGAGGATATGGACTAAAACTTCGAGGAGAGGTTCTTTTCCAAGAAGCAGAGTATGTTGTCGAACTTCCTGCTTCTTCGCCTCTCCTCCTCCACCTTTCTTATGGCGTGGATTACGGTAGAGTGATCCTTGGAAAAGGTTCTCGCTATTTCCGGCAGAGAGGCCTTGAATACCTTTCTGAGTATATACATAGCAACCTGCCGGGCTTGGCTCACCCTCCTCGATCGTGAAGAGCCTTTTAGATCTTGTGCGCTCAGTCCGAAGTGGGAGGCTACCGCGGAGATAACCTTCTCTATGGACGATACCTCTTCCTTTACCGGCACCTCTCCGGAGATTTTAAAACTCTTTATTGCTCCCTCTATCTCCCTTACGTTGTCGGGAACACTTTCCATCAGCGTTTGAAGGAGTCTATCTTCCACTTCTACTTTTAGTTCTTTGAGCTTTGCCTTTATTATCTCGAGCTTTGTCACGGGATCGAGTCTTATCTCAAGAACTACGCCCCCTGCAAATCTGCTCACGAGCCTTTCGGGAATGTCCCGAAGCTGTTTTGGATGTTTGTCTGAGGCAAGAACCACCTGTTTGTCTTTTAAAACGAGGTGGTTGAATATGTTGAAAAGCTCCGTTTGAGTTCTGACCTTTCCAGAAAGGAGTTGAACATCGTCGATTAGAAGAAAGTCCACAGCTTTGTATTTTTTCCGTAAGCCTTCTATGGATCCGCCCTTGAGAGCTTGGACTATCTCCTCCGAGAAGTCGCTTGCGGTTTTGTAGATTACCGAATAGCCCCTCTTCAGGGCGGAGTTTCCTATAGCTTGGAGGAGGTGGGTCTTTCCTATGCCCACTTTACCGAAAATGAAGAGAGGGTTATAAAACTTGCCCGGCTCTTCAACTATCCTCCTTGCCACCTCGTAGGCTACTCTGTTTCCTTCCCCGGTGATGAAGTTTTCAAAGGTATACCTGGGATTTAAGCCCTCCGTGAAGGGTAGATCCTCAGAATCTTTTTTCTCTTCTTCCCCTTCCAATAGCACCTCAACACCTTCGGGAGCGTCGCTGAGCTTGAAGATCTCCTCCAGCCTTTTTTTGAGAACCGGGTCTTCCGTTATCAGGAGCAGTTTGTTGCTCTCTTCTTTTAGCCTTACTTTGCTGAGGAACAAAAGAAGCTTTTTATCTTTTCTCTCCAAGAAGCTAAGAAGGTTCCTTACAGAGATCCCTCCCATAACCCCTATCTATTTTCATCCGCTATATGTTGGGATCCTCTGTCGAAATTGGACACTTTCTCAAAAACTTACAACTCTCGGAAAAAAGTCACTTAAAGAGCGATATAAATTCCTCCTCCGTGAGAGGGTCTTTTTCCAAAACCTCTAAATTCTCTTCAAGATGTTCTTTCCTGCTCATGCCTATCAGAGCGGTTCCCACTCCGGGTGTGCTCCTCACAAATTGGATGGCAACGTGAACATCCTTCTCAAGTCCGAAGCGATCTTTGAGTTCCTTTGGAACCCTTCCTATGACCTGAGCCTGGAAGAGGGTAGCACTCGTATATACGTAGAGATTTAAGATCTCGCAAGCCTCGAGGGTTGAAACCTCCTTTGAGCCGATCTTGTGATTTTTATAGCTAAAGGCTTCGTGCATGCCGAGGTTGTAGGGCAGTTGGACGAACTTAAAGTGATTCTCTTCTCCCCCTACTTCCCTTGCAATCTCCACTATCTTTGGTAGATCCAAATACTGCCGGGCGGTAGGAGCGATCCTGAGGCCGTGCCACGTAGCTATACCGTAGAACCTCAGCTTGCCTTCCTTTACTTTGTTTTCGAGAACTTCAAAACATTCCCTTAGCTTGTCATAGAATTTTTCCTTTTCCGTAAAGAGGAGTTGCTCTTCAGGGTTATGGACAAAGTAAACGTCTACGGTGTCCACCCTTAGATTTTCCCTGCTCTTTTCAAAACACCAATCTATAAATTTTCCGCTCAGGTAATGGCCTTGAGGTGTCATCTCGTTGGGGTCCACCAGCCTGGTCTTGAGAAAGTTTTCCTCAAAAAAGACCTTAGGGTCTTCTCCCGCGTCCGCATCGAAAGGTATGTATCCGCCCTTCGTAGATACAAAGACTTTATCCCTGCCCACCTCTTCTATAACCTTCGCAATTACCCTTTCACTTTTCATATAGCGGTAGTTTATGGCGGTATCCACAACGTTTATTCCCCTTTCAACGGCGGTTTTGATGGTTTCGAAATACCGCCTGTCGGTTTCCTCGTCCAATTCTCCCAAGTATGTTCCTACGCCTATCTCCGATAGTTTGAAACCTAAAAACTCTTTATACCTCAAATCATCCACCTCCAAAAACCTTAGGCTCTTCACCTTTAGTTAGCCTTTCGATGTTATCCTTGTGTTTGTAAATTATCAGCAGAGCTATTGAAAGGGCCATGAGAAAGATCTCCAAGGGCATACCGCTCAAAGCAATAAGCAGGGGCGACAGGCCAGCACTGACCATAGAAGCTAAAGATACGTAGCCCTTCCACCTGAGAACAAAGATCCAAATAAGTAAAGACAAAAGGGTTACGAAGGGGGAAAGTGCAAGTAATACACCGAAGGCGGTTGCCACCCCCTTACCACCTTTGAAGTTGTCAAATACAGAGAACATGTGTCCTAAAACACAGGCAAGACCCACTCCCGCGGTGGTAAAGCTGTCGTATCCATAAATACCAACAGCTATCTCCGTGGGCACGTATCCCTTTAGCATGTCAAGGAGAAAGACTAAAGCCCCGTATTTTTTACCGAGTGCCCTTGCGGTGTTGGTAGCCCCTACGTT
>WFYK01000041.1 GCA_015490105.1 Aquificaceae bacterium
ACCTCCGGCTTTACGACCCACTTGAGCCTTATAAGGCTCGCGTCCGCCCCCGGCTTTACAACCGTGTTGGTTCCAACTTGGTAGTCATACTGGGTGTATACCCAAGCTTTGGAGCAAATATTCGGAGAAGGGAGAAGTTTCCTGAGAGCATCCTTTACATTTATCTGTGAGGTATCTATGATCTCTTCTTTGTTCAAAACTTTGAAGTATTCGGGCTCCTTTATCGGTCTATCGTATTCGGGGCCGTTTACTATCAACGGGACGGGAAGGTCAGCTACTGTCAGATCGCGGAACTTGGCTACGAATCTTCCCGTATCCGTAAGTTTTCCAACAACCGCATAGCTGAGGTGATGCCTTCGGGCAATTTCTTTTAGCCTCTCTACATTTTTTTCTTCCACAACTAAAAGCATCCTCTCTTGGCTTTCCGAAAGGAGTATCTCGTAGGGCGTCATACCCTCTTCCCTCAAAGGAACCTCCTCGAGCCAAAGTTCCACGCCCGTGTTGGATTTTCCCGCAAGTTCGGATGCGGATCCGGCAAGACCCGCGGCACCCAAATCTTGCATGCCTACAACTAAGTTTTCCTCTACCGCCTGAAGGACAGCCTCTATAAGTTTCTTCCCGAAGAAAGGGTCTCCTATTTGAACGTTAGGTCTTTTGTCCTCGTCCTCCTCTCCGAACTCACCCGATGCCATGACCGCACCGTGTATGCCGTCTCTTCCTGTAGATGAGCCGATCAAGAAAAGCAGGTTCCCCGCTTGACCCCGTGCTCTGAACATCCTACCTGCGGGAAGTATTCCCAAACAGAAGGCGTTTACAAGTGGGTTTGTCTTGTAAGAGTCTTCAAAGAAGGTTTCTCCCGCAACGGTAGGTATCCCCACGGAGTTTCCGTAAAAACTTATACCCCTTACAACACCTTTAATTAGGTGCCTGCTTTTTGCCTCCTCTAAGGAACCGAATCTCAGGGAATCTCCTAAGGCTATCGGACGTGCGCCCATTGAAAGAACATCCCTTATTATCCCTCCTACACCTGTGGCAGCACCGTGGAAGGGTTCTATGAAGGAGGGGTGATTGTGGCTTTCGATCTTAAAAGCTACCCAGACGTTTTCATCTACCTTCACCACACCCGCGTTTTCACCGGGACCCTGAATGACCCAAGGTGCGGTTGTAGGAAGCTTTCTGAGGTGTTTTTTAGAAGACTTGTAGGAGCAGTGTTCCGACCACATGGCTCCGAATATGCCGAGTTCCACATCGTTTGGTTCCCTCCCCAGGTTCTCGACGATACTTTTGTATTCCTCTTCTGTCAGACCGTGAAGTTCCCAAACCTTTTCCATGGGCAAGTTATTTTACATGGGCTATCTCTTTTAGGCGATCTTTGAGCCTGCACACACCACACACTTCCGTCGGACTCGGCTCACCGCAGATTCTGCATCGGGTAAGATCCCTCTCTTCCTTTTCAAAGAGGGGCATTACCTTTCGCAGGTAGTCAAGATAAAAACGGAGCTTAGTTCCGGGAAAACGCTCTTCAATTTGATTGAGGATCTCTTTAAAGAACACGCTCGTCGCATCTTCCGAAAAGGGACACTCTTCCTCTATGAAGTCTATACCCTCAAGGAGAGCGTAAAGTGCGGTTTGCTTTTCCGTTACCTTGCACAAGGGCTTTACCTTTCTGACAAAACCTTCCTCTTCTTCGAGCACGGGAGCTTTCTTTCCCAGATATTTGAGGTTCCAGTTTATTACGTTGGAAAGAAGAGCGGAAGCTTCATCGTCGAGGTTGTGACCGGTAGCGACAACCGAGTATCCTCCCTCACGTGCAACTTTGTTGAAGTTGTAGCGCTTTACCATACCGCATACCGAACAAGCACTCCTTGAAGTTATCTTCACGAGATCGGGAATACCCGCAAGATCTTCACTAAGATCAACTATCCTCAGCTGAGCACCTATCCTCTTGGCGAAAGCTTCTACCTTCTCTTTTGACCTTTCCGAATACTCCCCTATCCCAAGGTGTATATATAGCCCGTCCGCACTGTAGCCGTTTTTTCTAAGTAGGTGCCAAAGGGCTAAACTGTCTTTCCCTCCCGATACCGCAACCAGTATCTTGTCGCTTTTAGAGAACATACGAAACTCTTTTATGGTTCTTATCACGTATCTTTCAAACCACTCTACATAGTGCTTTGAGCAAAGAGCGAGACGGTGCTCCTTCATGTAAATAGCGGGTTTTGACGGACAGAATTTACACCTCATAGAAGTTAAATTAAGCTTTTACAAGTCTCTTTCTGTAGCTTTCGAACTCTTCAGGGAACTTTTCCATAGCCTGTCTTATTAGCCTTCCCGCCACCGCACCGAGACCGCATATGGAAGTAGGTTGAATATACCTGTTTACAAAGTCAAACCCCTCCCAATCCTTTTCCGTGGCCTCTCCCCTGTATATCTTCTCAAGAAGATAAGCTTGCTCGTGGCAACCTACCCTACAGGGCGTGCACTGACCGCAGGATTCGTGCTCGTAAAACTTAGCTATCTGCAGGCAGGCCTCCACTATATCGTCATCTTCTGTAAAAACTATCACCGTTCCCGTCCCGCCGAACCCGAAAGGTGAATAATCCATAGGCATATCGAGCTCGTCTCCGGAGAAGCAATCTAAAGCTCCTGAAAATACCGCTTTTACCTTTTTGTTTCCTACCGTTCCACCCGCGTATTTGTAGATAACTTCCCTCAAGGTTGTATTCATGGGAAGCTCGTAAACACCGGGCTTCTTGACGCGACCGCTCACGGGGAATAGCTTTGGCCCTGCGTAATCGCTCGGACCTATGTATCTGTATTCCTCCCAACCCATAGCAACGATGAAGGGAACGTTGCATATGGTCTCAACATTGTTTACTACCGTGGGCTTCCCGAACAATCCCACCTGGACGGGGTATGGGGGCTTTAGCCTCGGGTGTCCCCTCTTACCTTCCAAGGACTCTATCAGGGCGGTTTCCTCTCCGCAGATGTAAGCACCCGCACCGCGCGCAACGTATATTTCCAAGTCAAAACCCGATCCGAGGATGTTTTTGCCCAAGAGCCCTTTTTTCTTAGCTTCCTCTATTGCATCTCTGAGTATGTAATAACCCGCAGGATACTCACCCCTTATGTAGATAAAGGCTTCGTTGGCGCCTATTGCGTAGGAAGAGATGATTATTCCCTCTATGAGGAGGTGAGGATCCCTTTCTATGAGGATCCTATCCTTGAATGTTCCGGGCTCGGATTCGTCCGCGTTGCAGATAAAGTATCTGGGACCAGGATTCTGAACAGCAAACTTCCACTTTTTACCCGTAGGAAAGCCCGCTCCGCCTCTTCCCCTGAGTGTGCTCTTGTCAACCCAGTCGATGATCTCTTCGGGAGACATGTTCAAGGCCTTTTCCAAAGCCTGATACCCGCCGTCCTTTATGTATTCGTCTATTGTATGAACTCTGGGCTTTTTTGCCCTCTTGAGGAGCATGTTCAAGGTTGTTTCCGCATATATCTTAGGTATAACGGGATAAGATCTCATTGAGCTTCTCCTCTCCTTCAAATTTATAGGTGTCGTCGTTGATCATAAAGACGGGAGCTTCCGAGCAAGCTCCCAAACACTGAACGGGAACGATCTTAAACTTTCCGTCGGGGGTTACCTCCCCGGGTCTTATCTTTAGGATATTTTCTAAAGCTTTTATCAGTTCCTTGTTTTTAGCAAAGTGACAGACTACGCTTACACACACCCTGATCCTGTATTTGGCAGGGGTTTCTCTATCAAACATGTCGTAGAAGGCAACCACCTGTTCTACGTGATTGAGGGGGACTTCCAGAAGATCCGCCAATGGCTTTAGGGTTTCTTGAGGGATGTAGCCGTAGTGATCTTGAATCTCGTGAAGACAAAGCAGGATCGCCTGCTCCTTTCTGGGAAAGTAGTTGATGTGGGCGTTAAGTTTCTCAAGTAGCCCTTTCTCGAACATGGTCTATAAATTTTAGCAGGTCTTGTGGATAATATTAAGGGTGCAAGACATAAAAGAGCTTGTGGAAACCGCCAAGGGTGCAGCGATCATAGGCGGACAGGTTCTGAAAGAGCACTTTCGTAAGGTTTTGGAAGAAAACATAGAAGAGAAGGGAGAAAAGGACTTTGTAAGTTTTGTAGACAGGGAGTCCGAAAGAAGGATAAGGGAGTTTATACTAAGCAGGCATTCGGATCATAAAGTTGTAGGAGAAGAGGAAGGTGGAGATGCTGAGGGAACCTTCGTCTGGCACATAGACCCTTTGGACGGGACGAAGAACTACATAGCGGGTTTTCCTATATTCGGCGTTTCTGTTGCCCTGTCCGTAGAGGGATCTCCCAAAGTAGGTGCGGTTTACCTTCCCTACTTTAACTCCCTATACTGGGCAGGAGAAGGCTTGGGGGCTTTTAAAGATGGAAAACCTATAAAAGTTAGCGATACCTCCAGGGTAAAGTATTCGGTAGTCGCCTACGGTTTTCCTTCCAGAGCAAAAAGGGATCTAAATGTCTACTGGAGGATCTTTAAAGATATCTTTGAACAGGTGGCCGCTATGAGAAGGCCCGGTGCTGCTGCTGTGGATCTGTGCTTTGTTGCGGAGGGGATCTTCGAGGGTTTGGTAGAGTTTGAACTCCACCCTTGGGACGTTAACGCGGGTCTCGTTCTTCTTAAGGAGGCGGGGGGAACTTACAAGCTTTTAGAAAAAAACTCAAAGATTGACGTAATAGCTTCAAACGGGAGGATCCAGGACTTTCTCGAAGGTGTAGTTGAAAAATACATCGGGGAGGTTTGAAGTTGAAGATCCTCGCTCCCGTAGACTTTACCGATGTGACCAACTCACAGATCAGACTCGTGAAAGAAATAGCGCTCAAACACAAGGCTCAGGTTGTTCTCTTTCACGCGGTTAGCCCTCCTCTTAAGGCCCTCTATCCGGAAACCTTCGTGGGAGTGGTAAACCCTGCTACCCTGGAGGAAATAGAAAAAGAGCTTATCAAAACCGCACGGGAAAAGATGGAAGGTTTAAGGGACTTTTTGAGTGGACTTGATGTTGATCTGAAGGTGGAGGTAGGGGACCCGCGCGAAAAGATACTCGAAATAGAAGAAAAGGAAGGTATAGACCTCGTAATTATGGGAAGCCACAGTAAAACCTTGATAGAAAAGGTCCTGGTTGGTTCCACCGCACAGAAGGTTGTAAGATACGGAACCAAACCCGTTTTGGTCGTTAAAGGTAAAGACCCAAATCTCAGTGGCAAAGTTTTGATAGCTTACGACCTTTCGGAGGTTTCTCTTAAAGCTTTAAAATTCGGCCTAAAACTTCTTAAACCCTTTCTTCCCCAAGTTTACCTCCTTCATGTGGATCAAAAGATAGAACTCTCAATGGTAGAAGACCTCAGAGAAAGACTCGAAGAGGATTTAAAGAAAGAAAGAGAGAGACACCTAAAGGAAGTTTTAAGCCAAATTCAGGAAGAGGGCTTTAAAGGAGAACTTCTCTTAGAGAAAGGCGTATCTCCCGCCCAAGTTATAGTGGATAAAGCGAAGGAAACGGGCGCGGATCTGATCGTGATGGGTTCGAGGGGCCTTAGCGGGTTAAAGAGGGTTCTTTTGGGTTCTACCTCCTCGGAAGTGATCGACAGGTCTCCCATACCTATACTTATCTTTAAGGAAGGTGATCGATGAGACTGCTGGCTCTTTTTCTGATCCTCGTTTCAACAAGTTTTTCCTCAAGTTTTTACTACTTTGACTACTTCATGTGTGCTTATTTACTTAGGGAACCCGCAAAGGCAAAGTCTTACTGTCTCAGAGCCTTAAAGGAAAAACCCACAAAAACACTTTACATGGATACTATCAGGGTTTTGGCTACTACAAAAGACAAGAAGGTAGCCTTGAGAGTTGCCAAGGAGTTTTTAAGAGCTTATCCGGATATACCAGAGCCTTATCTTACCCTCTACAGCCTGTATAGGACCTTGGGGAAAAAAGATCAAGCTTTCAAGATAATACGCGAAGCCTTTGAAAAGTTCCCCGATAGAAAAGAGGTTCTCATCTTCATAGCGGATGAGTATCTCAAAAGAAATCAAATAGAGAAAGCCCAAGAAGCAATAGAGAGGCTTGCCCGTCTTTCTCCAAACAACCCTTTCCCTTATTACCTTCTGGGCCAGATATATCTGAGCAGAGGTCAAGTAACTAAAGCCATAGAGTTTTTAACAAAAGCTCTCGAAATAAACAAAACCTTCGAGGGTGCTTTTGTGACCCTCGGAAAGATTTATGAAAACAGAAAAGAATACGGTCGTGCGGAGGATCTATACAAGAGCATTTTGGAAAAGGAGCCTAACAATCTGACCGCTTTGGAGAAACTCGCCCAACTTTACATGGTTCTCGGACGTTTTGAAGAGGCAAAGAACATCTACGAAAAACTTCTAAAGCTCAAACCGGAAACTTACCAATACCGCCAAGGGCTTGCTATGGCTCTTTTGAGACTCGGTAAATTCAAGGAAGCTAAAAGTATTTTGGAAGCACTTTACGAGGAACGACCCAACGATCTTAACGTTGCCTACTCTTACGCAATAGCGCTTGAAATGACCGGGGAGTTCAAAAAGGCCTATGAGATATACAGACGGATTTACTCCCTGATACCAAAAAACGAAAAGGTAATAGAGAGGATAGCGGGGGTTTTGATCGCTCTCAAGCGCTTTGATGAAGCCAAAGATTTCATAAGGCAGGGACTAAATTTGAACCCTTCAAACGTAAGACTCCTTTTGATGAAGGCTAACGTAGCCTTCGAGGAAAAGGATTATCGATCTTCTCTGGAAGCCCTTTCAAAAGTGGTTGAAATAAACCCAAAAGAATACAGAGCCTACTTTTGGATGGCCATAGCTTACGATATGATAGGGGATATTCAAAAAGCGGAAGAATACTACAGAAAAGCTCTATCCTTGAATCCAGAAGACCCGGACATATACAACCATTTGGGATATTCCCTGCTACTTTGGTATGGAAAGGATAGGGTGGATGAGGCGGAAAGGCTTATAAGAAAGGCTCTCTCTATGGACCCTGACAATCCCGCTTATATAGACAGCATGGGGTGGGTTTATTTCCTCAAGGGCCAATATGATCTCGCTATTCAGTATCTCCTTGATGCGCTATTTAAGGTTTACGACGATCCCGTGGTTAACGAGCACGTGGGTGACGTCCTCCTTAAGATGGGCTTTAAAGACTCAGCCCTGAGATATTACTTGAAAGCTCTCAGGCTCCTCGAAGAGGGCAAAGAAGGAGAGAAAGGTCAAAAGGAAAGGCTCTTGAAAAAAATCAACGAATTGAAACCCTCCATTTAGATATCCTTCCTGTTGCAAAACTCCATCACCTCTTCAGGAGAAAGCTCCAAGGATCTGACGATGCATTCAGAAGCTTTCTCAATAGCTCTATCGATCAGAGGCTTTTGATCAGGGTCAAAGGGAGAAAGAACGTAGTTGACCACCTGATCCTTCCTTTTGGGTCTCCCTATGCCTATCCTCAGGCGGGGGAACTTTTGAGTTTTTATGTTTTTTATTATCGACTCCATACCTTTGTGCCCTCCGGAGCTACCCTCAAGGCGTAGCCTTGTCATGCCAACGGGAAGATCCAAATCGTCGTAGACAACGATCATGTTCTGAGGTTCTAAGGAAAACTCCTCTAAAAGGTTTACCACCGCAAGGCCAGAGTTGTTCATATAAGTGAGTGGCTTTGCCAGAAGGACTTCCCTTCCGAGGACTTTACCTTTAAATAGCTCCGAAAGACATTGTTTCCCGAGACGTTTGGCTTTGAGTCTTTTTACAAGTGCATCTATTACCATAAAACCTACGTTGTGGCGGGTGTTCTCATATTCCCTCCCCGGATTACCCAGACCTATAACGAGTTTTATCATTCAGAAGTTTGTTGAGTTTCCTCCTCTTGAGGTTGTTCCTCTTCCGTTACTTCCTCAGCTTCAGGTTCTATCACAACCGCCACCGTTTCTTCAGGGTTATCTATAACGACACAGCCTTCGGGAACGGATATATCTCTCACGTGGAGGGCGTCTCCGAGGCCGAGATTTGACACATCGACGGTTATCTTATCGGGTATACTGGTAGGCTTCGCTTTTATAGTAAGGGAGTGCATAACCGCTTCGAAAGTTCCACCCATTTCAACACCCGCGGGTGTCCCAACAAACTCCAAGGGAACTTCAACTTCTATCTCGGTAACGTTAGCAAGATCGTAAAGGTCGACGTGAATAGGATCGTCTCCCAACCAACCGAACTGAACATCTTTAAGGATGCAAACCTTCTTCTGACCGTTTATCTCAACGTCCATCAAGAAGGTCTCTCCGTGGGGCAGAGAAAGAAAGTCGTTCACACTCATCCAAGCGTGGACGTTCTCCACACCTTTGCCGTAGATCTCGACGGGGATAAAACCCTGTTTTCTCATCCTCTTCGTTTCACTCTTCTTTCCGGGGGTCCTTTCCTTGAGCTTTACGCTTACCCTTTTCATGGCCAAAAAATTATAGCACACTCAGAAATAAAGAAAAGGGGGCCTTCAGGCCCCCAAAGAGGAGAACAGCTCAGGAGGTTGCTCCGGCTTTTCAAAAGGCGGGAGGAGCGCCGTATTTATAGGGGTGGTAGTCGGGTTCAACCTTAGGAGGTTTGTCTCCGAAGTTGTCCACGGGTGCGGGAGAATCTACCCTCCACTCGAGGGATTGTGAATTCCACGGGTTGGCGGGAGCCTTCTCACCGCTGAGGAGTCCCTTGATGATACCTATGGTGAAGATGAGGACACCTATTCCCAGTATAACCGCACCCACGGTTTGAATCTGGTGAAGGGTTACCCACTCGGGTATGGGAGGATAGTCAGGATACCTTCTGGGGTTACCGAGCATACCCACGACCATCTGGAAGAAGTAAAAGAGGTTAGCACCTATGAATACTAAGATGAAGCTGAGTTTTCCAAAGCCTTCGGGATACATCTTTCCGGTCATCTTGGGGAACCAGTAGATGATCGCACCGAAGAGTCCCAAGGTAAGGGCCATTCCAAGAACGTAGTGGAAGTGACCCACTATGAACAGGGAGTCGGATATTCCAAGGTCTATAGCTACCATAGCGTTGGGAATTCCGGTAAGTCCTCCTATGAGGAACATAAAGATTCCACCGAGAGCGTAAAGCATGGGAGATCTAAGGATGATGGCTCCTCCGTGAAGGGTAGCTATCCAGTTGAAGATCTTTATTCCGGTGGGAACCGCTATAAGGATAGTCGTGTAAGACATTAGAACCC
>WFYK01000042.1 GCA_015490105.1 Aquificaceae bacterium
GAAGGAAGGTAGGCTACAGTGTGGGGGTTTATATAGACATTTTCCCTTGCATAACGATAGAAGCTTATCAAAAAGAACGATATCTCAAGATACATGCGCTTACGGATAGAATAAGAAAGGCCTTAAATCTCAGAATAATAATGGAAAATCTTTACGACTTCATAGATGATAAACTGCACAAAGGCTGGTTCAGAGAGGATCTTATAGCTACACGAAGTATAAGGTTTATTAATCTCGGCTTTTTTCTCCCTCTTCACAAGCTCTTCCCGCTCAAAGAATACACCTTCGAGGGATACAGTTTTCTCGGGCCTAACGATTACCACACCTTTTTGAGCGAAAAATACGGAGATTATATGATGCCTACCCCTCCAGAAGATAGGCACTTTCACCTATACAAGGTGGAAATCCCATGAGAATTTCCGAAGAAAGGCTTAAAGCACTTTTTGAAAATCTGAAAAATCTAAGGATCCTCGTTGTAGGAGACATAATCCTCGATGAATATCTTTTGGGGGATACGGAAAGGATTTCTCCCGAAGCACCTGTGCCGGTTTTTGAGGTCAAATCAAAAGAAGTCAGATTGGGTGGCGCAGGAAACGTTGCAAAAAATTTAGTAGATTTAGGGTGCAAAGTTTTTCTTACAGGTATCGTTGGAAAGGATGAAGAAGGGAAGGTCTTAAAGGATCTGATAGAAAGCGCAGGAATCCATGCCCTCTTTGTTTACGATGATAGACCTACTACCACGAAAACACGTATTGTCGCAAGGTCTCAACAACTGCTGAGGATAGACAGGGAGGATAGAACACCCGTATCAGGTGCTGTCCTTGAAAGTTTGCTTGCAATCGTAAAAGAATGTGATTGTGACGGAGTTATAGTTTCCGATTACGCTAAGGGCGTGGTTGTGGAAAGCCTCACCCGTGCGGTAAGGGAAAGAAAAATCTTTTGGGCGGTGGATCCGAGACCCTCTAATAAAGCCTTATACAAGGAAGCAAGCTTGATGACTCCTAACGAGAAGGAGCTTAAGGCAATGACTCAGGCGGGAAACCAAATAGAGGATCGGGCAAGGAGGTTAAAGGAAGAGTTAAACCTTGAAACCTTGGTCGTGACAAGAGGTCCTAAAGGCATGACCCTTGTGAGAGAAGAAATCTCCCATTTTCCTGCAAGAGCGAAAAGGGTTTACGATGTTACAGGTGCAGGGGATACGGTCATTGCCTCTTTGACCGCTTTCCATCTTGCGGGGGCGAGCTGGGAAGAAGCTTGCGAGATAGCAAACCTGTGTGCGGGTATAGTTGTTGGTGAGCTCGGAACCGCCAGCGTTAGGCCCGAAGATATTTTGCTATACTATCGTCAGCTATGAAAATCGGTTTTATAGGATTGGGAAGCCTCGGAAGAGCTATAGCGGAAAGGCTTCTATCTCAAAGTGTAGATTTAATCGTCTGGAACAGAACTAAGGAAAAGGCCTTATCTCTTGGCACGGAGGTTGCAGATAGCCCTGCGGATTTAATCTCTAAGGTAGACAAAGTTATAGTTATAGTCTTTGACTCTAAAGCTTCCGAGGAGGTTATTTTCGGATCTAAAGGCCTCGTAAAGGGTCCCATTGAGGGGAAAACCGTTATTGACCTAACTACAAATCACTACGCTTACGCTGAGATCGCTTACGAAGAGCTTAAAAAACTTGGAGCCAATTACTTAGACTCTCCCGTTTTAGGTAGCGTCATCCCTGCTAAAAAAGGAGAGTTAACCGCGGTTGTAGGCGGGGATGAAGAGGTATTTAAAGATAACGTTTCTCTTCTTGAGAAGTTCTGCAAGCATATATTCTTTGTAGGTCCCGCGGGTCAAGGTTCCAAGGTAAAGCTCATTAACAATATCGTTTTGGGAGGATTTATGGATCTCCTTGCGGAAGCTATAGCCCTCGGGGAAAGAGCGGGTGTTCCCAAAGAGAAGATGATAGAGATTCTCAACGCAGGTGCAGGAAAGTCCTACATACTTGACGTTAAAAAGCAAAAGATACTCGACGAGGATTTCTCCACCCACTTTTCTGTAAAC
>WFYK01000043.1 GCA_015490105.1 Aquificaceae bacterium
GCCTGCCGGTGAAAGTTATAGAAGAAGGAGATCCCTACAAAAACCAAACGGAAGAAACCGTAAGGCTGGTTATGGAAAAGATCCCCGGCTTTCCTTACAGCTTGTCCTATCAAAGTAAGGTAGGACCCATGAAGTGGCTCGAACCTTTTACGGATAGAAAAATAAAAGAGCTTGCCTGCAAAGGGGTAAAGAATTTAGTTTTGGTTCCTATCTCCTTCGTCTCGGAACATTCGGAAACCTTATATGAGATGGACCACGTCTACAGAGATTTGGCCTTCAGAGCGGGGATAGAGAAGTTCATCAGAGTCCCTACCTTAGGAACACACCCCAAATTCATAGAAGCTTTAAAGGATGTAGTCTGTGATATAATCAAGTGCTAAATGAAACTACCGGATGGTTTAATAGAGAGGATAGCTAACCGGATAGTTGATGAACTCGGAAGAGAAAGGGTAATAGAAGTAGAAGATCCCGAACTTTTCAAGAAAAAGATAATAGCTATCTTCAAAGAAGCGGCGGAAGAGGAAAGAAAGCTCGAAGAAAGAACGAAGGAGATCTTAAAAGACAAGTTGGATCTTATCGAAGAATCAAACTTGGATTACAGATCCGCTTTTAGAGCGGTAAAAGCAAAGCTCGCGGAAGAAATGAATATAAACATCAACAGAAGGGAAAGGATGAATCAGATAGCCAACAGGCTCAGAGACCTCATTATGGAAGATGATACGGTGGAAATATACGAAGACCCACCCATAATAAGAAGGCGAATATTGACCATTCTCAGGGAAGCTCTACAGCAGGAGCAGGAGATAGAGATGGCGACAAGGAAGAGAATAAAGGAGAGGTTCCCTACACTCTTGGAAGGATCGCCCGAGTGGAACATACTATACAAGAGGATTTACGAAGACGAGCTAAAAAGGAGGGGTTTGGCTTAATTTTGGGAAAACTCCTCTTTAAACCTCTTCTCGAAAGCATCCGCATCCTTGCAGACTATAAATACCTCTTGAACGGAAGTCCCATTTTTGTAGAGAGCCTTAAACCCGCTTAGGGTCCTGTATTTAAGAAAAAGGCCCTTCGATCCCCTTCCCTTGTTTTGGCGAACTATCCTACCCGGTATTACGCTACTGACCTCTTCCCAAGTGGATATCTTCTCAAGTATTTCCCCGAGTCCCTCAAGAAGGTGGTGTTCTACCTTAAGTTTTCCTTTTCTTCTTCTTCCCATCAATAGTAATAGTAATTACCTCTCTTTACGAACTTGTCCACGAGGAAGTATCCAGCAACGAAACCGCCTATGTGGGCCCACCAAGCTACACCGCCCAGACCCGCCAGCGGAAGGGAAAGTATGCCGTTGAATATTTGAATTAGGAACCACATACCTATGAAGACCACCGCAGGGAGTTCGACGAGGGTCATAAGGAAAAACACCGGCACGAAAGCCAGAACCCTCGCGTGAGGGAAGAGCTTTAGATACGCTCCAAGAACACCGCTGACCGCTCCGCTCGCCCCGACCATGGGAACGTTTCCGCCTCCGAAGGGTATGCTCATTATCACTTGGCTCAGAGCTGCAATGAAGCCGGTTGTCAGATAAAAGATGATGTATCTGAACTTGCCCAACTTGTCTTCAACGTTGTCTCCAAATACCCAGAGAAACCACATGTTCCCGATTATGTGAAACCACCCACCGTGTAAGAACATGTGGGTAAGGAGCGTATAGGGTCTGTTTAAAATCTCTTCGGGGACAAGCCCGAACTTTCTAATAAAGAGGTCGAATCCCGTCATCTGGCCGAAGGAGGTTACGATCACCTGTTTTGAAAGACTCCACTCGTAGAGCCAAACGAGTGAACAGATAACGATAATAGTTACGTTGACCGCGGGAAAGCTTCTCGAAGGATTTATGTCCTTTATAGGAATCATAGTTGCTCTATTTTAACTTCCACACCTGATAACTTTAGCCTCAAAAGGTATGACCCCATCCTTTAGCATACCGAGCCTCTTTGCAGCACCGTAAGAAAGGTCCAATTCCCTACCTCTCACGTAAGGACCCCTGTCGAGGACCTTAACTTTTACGGTTCTCCCGTTTTTGAGATTTTTCACGAGAAGTATGGTTCCTAAGGGCAATGTTCTGTGTGCAGCGATAAGATCGTGCATGTTGAACCTGACCCCGGAAGCGGTTTTCCTTCCATGGAATTTGGGTCCATACCAGGAAGCCAAACCCCTTATCTTTTTCGGGCATCTTTTTTTGTTATTCTCACCGCATCTGAGGACCATAACCTGAGCCTTAAAAGAATTCCTTCCGCCGAGGACTTTCTTTAACTTTCTTGGAACACACAGACCTTTCACACGGGGACTTTTCTTCACAGCAAGGGTTGCACTCCTACCAGTTTCAAGGCTTTTTACCTTTATCCTGCTAAGATGCTGAATCCTATCAGAGAGGGCACTCTTAGAGTCGCAGTATTTGACTTCTAAAACAATCCTTTTAGGGCAATAGGCTACAGAACTTTCCCTGTATTTTTTTACCTTGGGAGCACACGAGAAAATAAAAAAAGATCCTGCCAAAAGTAAAAGAAGCCACCTCATAGAGCTTCTTCTAAGAGAAAGTCCGCAACGGAAGAAGAGGCTATAGAGTCGGGCTTGAGGATGGGTTTTAGCCCTTGAGCCATAACGTAACCTACTGCTTCTTTCACTATTACGCTCGATTTGTGTTCGGGAAGAGGGCTAATGTCTAAATGGACTTCAAAGGGTCTGTCTTCTACCGCATCCGCTATTTCAAGGGCCAGCAAAACGGCTCGTGAAACCTCTTCCATGAGCCGTTGTCTCAGAGACAGGATTTTTTTAGTCTCCTCCACACGCCAAAAGATCTTTGCTCCTTTACAAGAATCTATGTGGACCACCACAACGCTCACGAATACAGTAGAATCCTGCGTCTGTTTAGAATCACAGCCGACATAGATCGCGGTATCTTTAGAAGTCCCCCTTATGAAAGACCTGACCTCTTCCAGATCCCCTAAGGGAGGCATGACTACTTCTTTGGAGGTTCAAAGTCCACGTCCTTATACCAGCTTGGCTTGAACATTACCCAATAGCGCATGTTCTCAGGACTTCTGGAATAGCACACCTCACAGAGAAGGCCCCTCGGAGTAAGTTTTGAGTTGTCATCACAACATTCAGAGAGGTTCCAAAACTCGTAGTTGTCGTGGAAAACGAGCTTTCCACACTCTATACACTCGTAGAGCTTGCAACCCTTCTTTTCTAAGAAAACCTCCAACTCCTCCTCTTCAGGAAGATCCTCTATCTCAAAAACATTCTTCAAAAACTCCTTCTGCTTAGGAGAAAGATCTTTAATCTTCATAATAGCGATCATTATAAGAGTAAACACCTCGGCAGGGATAATTGCAACAGCGGTAATACCAGAGTTAAAGAAGAACGTTTTAAAAGCACTTACAGGATCTTTACTTCTTCGAACCTCCTGAAATCCCTGTCAAAAGTATACACAGGCTTTAAACTTCTTACCCGTGCATAGGCAAGCACGAGGGCATCTCCGAACTTGAGGTTTTCCTCCTCATAGATGGCAAGGGCGGTAAGAATCACATCAAGGTTCTCTACTTCCACAGGAAGAGTGAGAATGCTCTCCACCATCTCCCTTACTCGGGCTTTGGGAAGCCTGTAAACCCTCTCAAGGACATATACCATCTCCACAACCACTATGAAGGGAATGTAGAAAGTTGTCCCTTTTCTTCTTGCTTCCTCTATCAGGTTCCTGAATTTCTCCTTCTCCTCCGGGGCCCCGTCGTGGAGGTAGCGGATGAAGAGGTTTGTATCAAGTATCCCTTTATAAGGCATCTTTTGCTATCTCCTCCTCCGTCCTATCC
>WFYK01000044.1 GCA_015490105.1 Aquificaceae bacterium
ACCTCTTCTGGACCGATCTTCAAAACCGCTACCATCGCACCCTTACCTTCTGGAACCGTTTCCTGCATGTATTTTCCTCTCAGGTAAGTTAGTCTAACCGCTTCGAATGTTTCTATCGCTCCGGCTACAAGGAGTGCTGTATACTCCCCGAGGGAGTGACCCGCCACATAATCCGGTTCAGGAAAACCTACATCCTGCATAGCCCTGTAGACCGCGTAAGAAGCTATCAACACACCCGGCTGGGTGTAGACGGTCTGATTGAGTTTTTCTTCGGGGCCTTTTAAAACTACGTCTACTATATCTGGAAGGGACATCCTGAGTGCCTGTTCCGCCTCGTGGAACACATCCGCGGACTGGTAGAACTCTTTGTAAAAGTCATAAGACATACCTACGTATTGGGATCCTTGACCGGGGAAAACGTAGGCTAACTTACCCATAGGGAATTTTTATAGATGGCACCCCCGGCGGGATTTGAACCCGCGTTTCCGGCGTGAAAGGCCGGCGTCCTAGGCCAGGCTAGACGACGGGGGCTTATAAACTGGTTGAAATTATAACTAACTTTAAGCCCGAGATCAAGTCTGGCGGCGGGGGTGGGATTCGAACCCACGGACGGGTCAAACCCGTCAAGGGATTTCGAGTCCCCCCCGTTCGTCCGCTCCGGCACCCCGCCAGCGGAAAATATTTTAAAATTTCTTTACTATGAGCAGGCTTTTGGTATACGACGAACAAGGGAACCTTTTGGAGAAGGTGGAAAATTTTGAAGATATCGCCCGAAAGCTTGAAAGTATCGGAGTCCTTTTTGAGCGTTGGGATCCTAAAGTTCCTCTCAGCGAAGATGCAGGTGAAGAGGAGGTTTTAAAAGCCTTCGAAGATGATATAAAAAGGCTCATGGATAGGTTCGGTTTTAAGTCCTGTGACGTGGTAGCCCTGACGCCGGATAACCCGAAGAAGGATGAACTCAGGAAGAAGTTCCTCGACGAGCACACCCATGACGACTTTGAGGTTAGATACTTCGTATACGGGGACGGAGTGTTTTACCTTCATATAGGAGATAAGGTCTACGTAGTTCATTGCGAAGGAGGGGATCTCATAAGCGTTCCCCCCAACACACCCCACTGGTTTGATATGGGAGACAAGCCGAACTTCAAGTGCATAAGACTCTTTACCACTCCCGAAGGTTGGGTAGCCAAGTATACTGGATCGGACATAGCCAAGAAGTTCCCCACCTATGAAGGTATCCTTCAACTCAGTTAAGGCGGTCCTAACCGACATAGAGGGAACTACATCCTCTATCTCCTTTGTAAAAGATGTTCTCTTCCCATATTCAAAGAAGCACCTCAAGGATTTTGTTCAAAAGCACGAAGGGGATCCTCAAGTTCGGAGGATCCTAAAAGAGGTGGAGAGCTTGGAAGCTGGGGATCCTTTGGAAGTTCTCCTGCGCTGGATAGATGAGGATAAAAAGATAACTCCTCTTAAGGAGATCCAAGGACTAATCTGGGAGGAAGGTTACAAAAAGGGTGAAATCAAGGGCCACATTTACGAAGATGCTTATAGAAAGCTAAAAGAGTGGCACGAAAGGGGTATACCTATTTACGTTTATTCGTCAGGTTCCGTAAAGGCTCAAAAACTCCTCTTTGGACACACTCCATACGGAGATATTAACTACCTGTTTTCGGGCTACTTCGATACGAAGATAGGTTCAAAGAAGGATCCCGAATCTTACAGGAGGATCGCAAAAGAGATAGGCTTTAAGCCGGAAGAGATCTTGTTTCTTTCGGACAATGTAGATGAGGTCAAATCCGCTTCTGAAGTTGGTATGAAAGTGGTTAGGTTCGCCCGCGAAGGGGAAAACGAATACTTAGAAAACTTCCCCTTTCCTCAGGTTAGAAGCTTCGAGGATCTGGAAATACTTTAGCCTACCTGAAGGGCTTTGGGGTAAGAACCCAAGATCTTTACCATCTGTGTTCTGGCAGTAAGATCCTTTAGGGCCCTTTTTACCTTTTCCTCCTCCCTGTGGCCCTCTAAATCTACGAAGAAAACGTAATCCCAGGCTTTCTTCTTAGAGGGTCTTGATTCAATCTTGGTCAAATTTATCCCTGCCCTGTAGAAAACCTCCAAGGCCTTGTAAAGGGCTCCGGGCTCATCCTTTACCGCAAACAAAAGACTCGTTTTATCTTTCCCCGTAGGTGCAAGATCCCTTTTAGATATGACAAGAAAACGGGTATAGTTGTCTGAAGAGTCCTGGATATTTCTTGCGAGAATATTAAGGTGGTAAGTGTAGCTTGCAACTTCGCTCGCTATTGCGGAAGATCCTTCTTCTTCAAGCGCTATCTCACAGGCCTTTGCGGTGCTCTCTACTTCTATCCTCTGAGCGTGGGGGAGATTCTTATCGAGCCACCTTCTGCTTTGGGCTAAAGCCATCTTGTGAGAGTAAACCTTCTTTATGCTTTCAAGACTCTCGGAAAGGGAAAGAAGGTGCAGGTTTATGGGTAGGACAACCTCCCCTGAGATCTTCAGATCACTTTCTAAAAACATATCGAGCGTGTAGTTAACCACACCTTCGATGGTATTTTCCACGGGAACAACGCCGTAATCGGATCTTCCAGCTTCCACCTCAGAGAAAACATCCCTTATGGTCGGGCAGGGAACATACTGGGCGGAAAAGCCGAAAAACTCTAAAGAAGCCTGATGGGTAAAGGTAGCTTTGGGACCCAGATAAGCTATCTTGAGGGGTTTTTCTAAAGACAAACAGGCGGAGATTATCTCCCTGAAAACGTGAACGAGGGCTTCGGGAGGGAAAAGGTTTGAAAACTTCTCTTCGTTTATTTTCAAGATCCTCTCAAAAATTGCCCTTTCCCTTTCCGGAACGTGGAAGGGACTTTTGCTCTTTTTCTTGAGCTCACCTATGACTTTCGCTATTTTGGCCCTCTCGTTTAAAAGCTCGAGGATCTTTAGATCTATCTCGTCTATGCGTTCCCTTAGTTTTTTTAGTTCTTCCACCGTGTATAGTAATTATATCCATGAAGGGATTCCTTTTCTTATCGCTTGTCTTTATCTCCCTGTCCTTTGCGGAGGTCTTATATGTGGCTTCCGCATCGAGCTTGAAACCCCTCGTTGAAGAAGCAATAAAGGTGTTTACAGCTAAACACCCTCACGTTGAGGTAAAGGTCTCCTACGGGTCTTCCGGGAGTCTCTACAAGCAAATCAGGGGCGGTGCACCTTACGATATTTTCTTGTCCGCAAGCGGTATCTACATTGAAAAACTAAAAGAGGCGGGTAAGATCAAGAAAGCAAAGATCTTTGCTCTGGGAAGGGTAGTTCTGTTTAGCTTAAAACCCCTTTCCAAAGACATTGAAAAAGCACTGCTTTCTGCAAAAAGGGTCGCAATAGCCAATCCAAAATACGCGCCTTACGGCAAGTGTGCTCTTGAGTTTTTGAAAAAGATAGAACTATATGAAAGGCTCAAGACCAAAATTGTGAGGGGCCCCAGCGTAGCTTACGCTTTCCAGTTCGTAGCCTCTGGAGGTGCGGATGTGGGCATAGTTTCCCTTTCCCTCGTCCTATCCTACCGCAAAGGCCATTACGTTTTGCTTCCTGACAATGCATGCACACCCCCGGATCACTGGGTAGCTCTTATAAAAGGGAATAAAAGAAGCGCGGAGACCTTTTACGAGCTTATAACCTCGAAAGACTTTAAAAGTTCAATTGAGAAACTCGGTTTCCTCGCGGTTCCATGATAGAGGCATTTCTACTTAGCCTTAAGGTTTCCTTTCTTACCGCCTTGATCTTGACGGTTGTAGGAACACCTCTGGCTTACCTGCTTGCCTTCAGGAGAGGACTTCTTAAGGTAGTTTTGGAGGCTTTTGTAATCTCCCCTATAGTTGTGCCCCCCACAGTCCTCGGCTTTTACTTTATTTACCTTTTTAGACCCGACTCGCCTGTGGGATCCTTCGTTGAAAAGCTTTTTGGAAAACCCCCTCTTTTTTCCTTTGAAGCTCTGGTTTTTGCTTCTGTGATCTACTCACTCCCTTTCGGTGTTATACCGTTGAGGGATGCCTTTGAAAAGATCGACAGAAGACTTATAGAAATAGCTTACGTTTTCGGCTATTCAAGATTGCAAACCTTTCTTAAGGTTATCCTCCCGAACAGCGTGGGAGGGTTTTTAAGTTCTTGGTCGCTGAGTTTTGCTCACACTATGGGTGAGTTCGGGATCGTTTTGATGGTGGGAGGGAACATACCGGGGCAAACCCAAACACTTTCGATCTTCATATACGATGCTGTCCAAGGACTGGAATATAGACAAGCCCACTTAGCCTCTTTACTTCTCCTTACGAGCTCTATATTAACCCTTAGCCTCACAGGTCTGATCAGATGGAGGGTAAGGTAAAGGTTTACGCAAAGAAGGTTTACAGGGGGTTTTCCTTAGAAGTGGATCTTGTTTTCCACGGGGGTTTGAACGTGATCCTCGGGCCTTCCGGATCTGGGAAATCTACCTTGCTCAGAATAATGGCGGGACTGGAAAGGCCCGATGAAGGTTTTATGAGCTGTTGCGGGGAGATATTCTTCGATACTACAAGAAATCTTTGGGTTCCGCCTCAGAAGAGAAAAGTGGGTCTGGTTTTTCAAGAAAACAATCTCCTTCCCAATTTAAATATCCTTGAGAACGTAGCCTTTGCTCTCAGAAGTAAGAATAAGGCCTTAAAAGTTCTAAAGGATTTTGGCTTAGAGGATCTTGCTTACAAGAGACCGAACCAAATATCGGGAGGGCAAAAACAAAAGGTCGCTTTCGTTCGGGCGGTAGCTTTCAATCCGAGAATCTTGCTCTTGGATGAGCCTTTTTCTTCCTTAGACTACAGGGCAAAGATAGATCTTATAAATTTCCTTAAGAAAATAGCTTCCAATATTCCTTGCGTTGTGGTAACTCACGACCCGGTAGAGGCTTTCCTTTTAGGACACAGGGTTGTGCTCTTAGAGAAGGGGAAGGTAACGGGCCAAGGCGGTCCTGAACTTGTAAAAGAATACTTCAAAGAGATAGAGGACCTGCTCCATGGAATTGAAGTTCCAACTGGAGGAGAACCTATCTAAGCTGGCCCGTTGGCTCAGGTTTTTGGGCTTGAAAGCGGAGCTAATAAAGGGACCAGTGAAGCTTTCAAAAATAGATCCGGATGCAATTTTTGTGACGACATCCCGTCGCTGGGAGAAGACTTTAAAAAAGAGGGGTATAAACTGCATACTCGTTCCTCGCGATGATTGGCGCCTTCAACTTTGTTCCGTTCTGAAGGCCTTAAAATTTAACCCTTCTTTAAAGCTCAACCTGTGTGCTCACTGCGGTGCCCAACTACAAGAGGTAGGGAGAGAGGACATAAAAGATAGGGTGCCTTTAAGAGTTTACGAGAATGCTTATGACTTTACCGTCTGTCCGAACTGCGGGGCTGTTTTCTGGAAGGGCACCCACTACGGGAGGATGGTCTCTATCCTTGAGGAACTTAAGAAAGAATGTTTGGATCCTGAGGTTTGACGAAACCGCACTCCCAAGAAGAGCCCTCTAAGGTTTCTTTCCTGTAGATGCTTAGCTTAGAAATCCCATCTATGTTCGATGTTTCCTTGTCTAAGAATGTTTTAACTAAAAATGCCAGCTCTTTGTAGAGAGGGTGATTTGCCTCTTGGAAGAGTTTTTCTACGAAAATCTCATACCATCTCCCGAGATGATCCCTCAGGAACTTTTCGTAAGCCTCCTTTGTAATGGTATAGCCTTCTTCATCCCCCTTCTCTTTGAGAAAGTACATCTTTTGGTTCAGTATTGAGCAAAATTCTGCCTCCGCTACGAAACTGTCCGGCTCTATAGGTTCTGCAATCTTTAAGCCAAAAGCTCTGTAGAAGCCTTCTATGTCCGCCATTTCCATAGATCTCCTGCCGGTTTTGTCGAGCTCGTAGGAAGTCTCCCGTGCGGGTGCCCTCATTTGGGTTTCGAACAAGCTTGTAAACTCCCCTTGTAGGTCTATAGGATCCTCTTGAGCTTTTTTGAGAGCTTGGCTAAGACCTTTTAAATCAACATGCAAATTCAAGATCTCCATTACCCTTTCGAGGTCTTCAAGTGCGGATTCTAAAACCTTTAACCTTTCTTCTGTGGGATAGGAAAAAGCTTCCGCCAAGAATCTGTAAAGGAAAGCTTTTTCTATGTGCATAGCTTACCTCTCTATCTTGAGATCCACCCACTGATAGCTCAGAACCTTCCTCGCTCCCCTGTGGCCGGAACTCCCGTCCCAAACCGCGAAGGTCACGTAAGTTTTCTTGCCCGGTCCCCAGTCGGGGTTTGAAGAGTTTTTCACAACAAAATTCCTCTTTATAACCACATACCATCTGCCGTTCTTGTAGATACCTTTTCCTTGAGCGGTTTGAACATCCTTCCATGTAGAAGATCCGTAGCCTTCAGCTACCACCTCACGCACGGGGGTTTTGTAAGTATTTTTGCGGTATACCTTCTCACCGCCTATGTAAGCCAAGGCGTATTGGTTGTTCCAATCTTCAGGATAGCGGTAAGGGGGCTTAGCGTGTGGATACCAATCGTAAGCGTAGTTGGGGTAGATCTTTGCAGTATCCGAGTAGCCGTTTTCGATGTTCTCTTGGCGGAAGGCACTCCAGTGAAGGATTAAAACCCTCTCCCCTTTTGAACCCATCACTATGGGAACGTCCGAAGAGGGTCTGTATGGGATTTGCACCGCGACCGCGTCGGAAAATTTGTTAATGAGGTGAAATCTGTCCTCGGTTTTATCCTTCCATATGAGCAGAAAAGCTATCTCTTTTCCGTTGTGAAGGCTCTTTACCTCTATCTCCTTGATCGGTGCTTCTACCACTATGGGTTTAGTAACCGCTTGACCTGCAAGAGATACTTTTACCGACTTTGCCTTTTTCCAAGCCTCGTCAAAGGGATCTAAGGGTATGTCTCCCGATATCCTGTGAGACACAAGTTCTGTGCTGAGGGAAATTCCTGCAAAAGCCAAAAGACTCAAAGCAACCGCCCTCATGCTTATTACCTCCCTTAAGGTATGTCCTGCCTGACGACACCGAGCCTTTCGTCCTTGTGAGGCCTGATCTGGAAGGGTTCATACAGGGGAACGCGGACGATCTCCTCACCTTCTTCGTTAAAGCCAATTACTTCGTTTTTGCCCACCGCAAAGGAGTGAACTATTCTGTCCGTGGATCCAAAAAGGTGAAGCAGGGCTTGAAGTTCAGGTTCTTTCCCTTCTCTCATGGCCATGTAGGTTTTTACGGCCCTTTCCGCTCCGGGTCCGAACATCTGCTTGAGGAAGTAGAGGGGAACGTTTATTGGCGGTATGTAGTAAACGTTAGGTTCGAGTCCCGTCTGAGGGTATAAGGGGAGCGCTACCTTCTTGATGTGAACGAGGAAGTCTATAGGG
>WFYK01000045.1 GCA_015490105.1 Aquificaceae bacterium
TCAGATGTGTATAAGAGACAGACCTATAAATATTACTTAAAAAATTTTTCTGTCAAGAGTTTTTTGCACCTGAAGAAAGGGTAAAGAAACCTACGGTAGCAACGATCCAGCCTATAAAGATGCCCAAGAACCCTATCAAGACTATCGCAAGGAGAGAGCTGAAAAACAGAATGGAGCCCGCGGTTTTAAGCGTAGAGTGGTTGGTCACCTCCGCGAGAATGGAGAAGCTTTTTCTTATGAAGTAAAAGGAAGCTACGAGGATCAGGTAAAAAACCACAAAGGCTACGCCAAAACTCATACCCAGCATATTCATCCCCTCATGGGGGTCCATACGCATCATAGCCAAAGATCCCATGGATGTCATGAAGAAAACCATGGCCCCGATCGTTCCGAGCAGGTTAATAACCAGTCCCTTTATGAAGGCTCCGAAAATATCCTCCCTCTGAAGGATCTTGGAAAGCTTGTATATCCCGATAGCAAGCAAAACCCACCCGGTTATACCCAGCAAAAAACCCACGTAGGGCAAAACGGATAAAACAATAAACAGACTTCCGATCCCTGCTAAGGTCTTAGGTCCTGATAGATCCTCCATCCTTGAAACCCTCCCTATCCGTATTTTTCTGTCTTTATCTTGTCTTTTTCAACTCCTAAGGATCTGAGGTGTTCCTTCATAGTTTCCACAAAAGCGGGGGGACCGCAAAGGTAGTAAAGAGGTTTGCTCAGATCCTTAACTTCCCTTTCGATCATGGAAGGGTTTATCCTTCCAGTATAACCATTCCAGTTCTCGGGCCAGGATCTTGTAAGTGTTATCCTTATGTTCACGTTGGGAAGTTTATTTAGTTCAAAAAGTTCATCCCTGTAGATTATCTCTTCGTAAGAGGTGTAAGACACGAGCAGGGTTGCTCTTACATTTGAAAGACCCTTATCCCTTATGTATCTCAGGATACACATAAGGGGGACGACACCGCTTCCCGCTCCGAGAAGGACTACCTCATCGGACATATCCTCGGTCCACACGAATTTTCCGTAAGGCCCTTTTATGGTGAAAATGTCCCCTTCTTTTGTCTGTGTAGTTAGAACTACGGACGCCTTTCCGTTTTCCATGCGCTTTACGGTAAGCTCAAGTCTATCTTTCTGGAGGGGACTTGAAGCTATAGAATATGCCCTCCTGAGTTCCTCTCCCGTGGGTGGGTAAGGAACCTTAAGCATAACGTATTGGCCCGGAAGGAAATCAAAATCCACACCGCTTATGTCAAACACGAGGGTTTTGGTAGTTGGCGTTTCTTCCTTTACCTGTAGAACTTGAGCCCTAAACTCTACAACACCCCTTTTAACCGCCTGCACCTTGACCGTCCTTTTTAAGTTTTTCGTAGACCGCTATTATATACCCTAAGAAGGCATTTTCCGGCTGTGCACCTACAAATTCCGCAAGGCCCTCGTTTATAACTATTTTGGGAACACCTACTACTTGGAACCTTTCCGCAAGGTCCGGGTTTTCTGAAGCGTCTATGACCTTAGCGGTAATGTAATCACTTGCAAGGGCAAAGTTATAGGCGGTAACCGCAGCGGAAGGACAATACCCGCAGGAAGTGGTGACAAAAACCATCAGATCTATGGGAACATCTATTTGCTTCACCAGTTCAAGGGTCTTTTCCGAAAGGTTAGGTTTCCTCTTAGAAACTTGGAGTATGCCTTGAACTAAGGTACTAAATTCGAGTCCCGCAGGGAGACCTATGTATCTTATACCGTAGTCTTTATCCCCTTCTATAACTATGGTGGGAATCCTGTCTACTTTGTATTTTTCCGCGGTCTCTTTGTCTATGAGGGGAGTGTGAATCTCGTATTTGACTCTGTCTTCACCTACAACCTCTACGAGTTCTTTTACAAGCTCCTCCACCGTTTGGCAGGTTTCACAACCGATGGCTTGAGAAAAAACCCTTAAGGTAACGGGATCTTTAAACTCCTTTTCAAAGATGTCTTTGAGCTGAGTTCTTACGTCCAATCCGAGAAGCATCGGCTCACCTCCTTTTTCAGAATATAAATATATTCTTAATTTCTTAAAGGCCTACCCTTTCTTTTCAGAAATTACAATTTAATTCATTGAGAGATGATCAAGGAAAAATTTGAAGGGATAGTTCTCGGAGCAGCTTTAGGAGACGCGGCCGGGAAAGCGGTGGAGGAGATCACCAAAGAGGAGGTGTATGAATATTACGGAGGACCTATAAGAGATTTAGTAGAACCTCACCCTTCAAGTCCTGCCTACGGTCAAAAACCCGAGGAAACTACGGACGAAACGACGATTTTTAAGCTACTTCTTGAGAGTCTCGTTTCTAAGAAAGCTTTGGACGTTAACGACTTTGTTAAAAGGCTTCTCGTTTGGTATGAAAAGGAACATACCCACAGGTATCCTGATCCTACACTACTCAGAGCTTTAGACATAATAGCACGGGGAGAAAGTCCTACCTATTGGGGTGTAAACTCTACCTCGGTAGAGGGAGCCCTAAGATCGGTAGCTATGGGGATGTTTCATTTCTATGACCCTGCCCTCGCGGTTCAAGGAGCTAAAGTAGTCTCCCTCATAACCCACAGGAGTCAGCAGGTGGTTGACGGAGCTGCTCTCATATCTTCCGCTATTTCTCTGCTTTTGAACGATTACGAACTTTCAACATTGAATGACAAAGTAAAGTTTGTAAATGACCTCAAAACGTTCCTAAGCGACCCCAAATCCAACAAGCCTTTTGAAAGGGTTCAAGATCTGCTACTTAAAGGAGCGGACTTAGAGGAAGCTATAGTCAGCTTGGGGAACGGATCCTTCGTCTTTGAAGCTCTACCGCTCGCTTTGTTTGTTTTTCTCAGGTATCTGGAAAACCCGGAGGAAGCCTTCTGGAATGCGGTAAACTCCTACGGTGAGTTCGGCGGTGATACGGATTCTATAGCCTTTCTCGTAGGATCCTTCTTAGGAGCTTACTACGGGCGTATGGTTTTCCCTCAAGATATGATCAAAAAACTTGAAAACTCAAGAGAGCTTTTAGATCTTGCAAACAAGCTCTGTGAAATGGTGGCTCAGGAGTATGAGGTATAATTCTTCCTTCGAGTTAGGGAGGTGAGAAGATGAAGGTGGTTTTGACCAAAGATCTCGAAGGTTACGGTTTTTTCGGTGACGTGATAGAGGTGAAGAGGGGCTTCGCTTACAACTACCTTATACCGAGAGGTCTTGCCCTTCCCGCAACGGAAGGCAACCTAAGACACATTCAAGAAATCATAAAGCAAAAGCGTAGGAAGATCGAAAGGGAAAAGCAGAAAGCTTTAGACTTAGCTAAGAAGCTCGAAGGCCTCGTTATAGAGATCAAAAAACCTGTAGGTGAAAAAGGTAAGCTCTTTGGATCTGTTACCTCCACGGACGTGGTCAACGCTCTCAAGGAGAAGGGTGTAGAGATAGACAGAAAGGCTGTGGTATTTCCACATCCTATAAGGGAAATAGGCATCTATCCGATAACCTTGAGACTCCACAGGGAAGTCTCGGTAGAGATAAAGGTAAACGTTCAGCCTCAAGAGCAGGAGTGATTAGTTATGAAGGAAGTAGTCATTGAAAGGAAAAGGGTTCTGCCTTCCGATTGGATACTGGTTCTTGCAGGGATCCTGATAGCTATAGGTCTTTCCCTTTTCCCTTACGAGAATACCTTCTGGTATAAATCCGCTACGCTCGTTTACGGACTTTCCGCCCTCGTTTACCTTGCCTATCTTCTTCTGAGAGACCCTATTTTAGGAAAGGTAGCTACCTTAACCCTCTCGGGTGGCCTTGTCCTTAACCTAACCGGAATGATCAGGAGATCCATCGAAAGCTATCAGATGGGTGTTTTCCATCCCCCATGGAGTAATCTCTTTGAAGCACTTACCTTCTGGAGCTTTATAGCGGGTGCTGTTTACTTGCTTATCGAGAGGAAATACGGTTTTAAGCTCATAGGTGCTTTTG
>WFYK01000046.1 GCA_015490105.1 Aquificaceae bacterium
CCTTCTTCCACCGTCCCTATTTGGGTCATATCCATAAAGGGATTCCATCTGGATGTAGGATGGGTAAAGAGGATCTGGTAGTCTTCTCCTCCTGCTAAAGCATACTCTAAAGGGTCTTTACCGTATTTTTCACAAAAGAGTTGAAGTTCCTTGGAGATAGGGATCTTTGAGGTGTCTATTTCTATTCTTACCTTGCTTCTTTCGCTTATGTGTTTTGCATCCTGAAGCAGGCCGTCGCTTATGTCCATGGATGCGTTTGCGTATTTACGTATGTGCTTAAGGTAATCTATCCGTGCGGTGGGTCTGAGAGGTCTCTCTATCAAGGCCACCTCGAAGGGTTCGTAGTTCTTTTTCTTCATCAAAAGGAGTTCAAGACCCGCCTTAGAATCGCCTAAGGTTCCTGAAACAAAAAGGCCATCCCCCGCTTTTGCCCCACCTCTTCCAACAAACCTCTCTGTTATCCCCACAGCGTGAACGTCTATCACTATCTCTTTAGCCTTAGATATATTCCCCCCTACGATCCTACAACGATAAAACTCACAAGCTTTTTTCATACCTTCATACATTCTCTCTACGAACTTAATTTCCGTTTCAGGAGGAAGGTGAAGGGATACGAGCAAAACTAAAGGCTCTCCCCCGTTGGCAACTATGTCACTTACGTTAACGCTTACAGCTTTCCAACCTACACTTTCCGGAGGATAGCTTTCGAGAAAGTGAACACCCTCGACAAGGGTGTCTGTGGTTAACAGGAGGGTTTGATTGCCGATCTTAACGGGTGCGGTGTCATCACCTATGATCTCCTCGCCCAAGATATTTTTCAGGCGATCTATCAGATCAAATTCTCCTACTTGAGAAATCTTCAAGTTATTTTTGGTGGAGGCGGCGGGAATCGAACCCGCGTCCGAGGACGGAGGCCACATCCGGGGCCCTACAGGCTTAGCCCGTGTTTTGGTAGTCCCTCCGGCTAGCCCACGGGCAGGCACCGGAGGCGAGCACGGGTTCAGGTGTCGGTGCTCCGGTCCCGTGCGCCCGGAGGCACCCGAGCGGGTGTCTCTTACGCCCTCCTGCAGGCCACCCGCCAACCTACAGGGGACGCGCTGCCTTTCAATTAGGCAGCGAGAGCGAGCTCAGCTTCGGGAAGTGTTTTTACGGCTGTTACGGGTGCCACCCGGCCTGCTCCCCGGGGACCTCCTGTCCCCGTCGAAACCGTTCGCCCCCTCAAGGTAGCTATACTTTAATTTAATGTTAAACTTGAAGGCGATCAAGATCCTGACGCTTTACGGCTTCGTTTGTATAAGCGTTTCCGACTTCGATCCCACCGATCCTTATCTAAAGAAGTCTCTTCTTCAAATCTTAGAAAAGGCTGTGATCACCCTTGGCATGAAACCCTCCTGCGAGCGGGAAGCAAAGGAAGTATCCGTTAAGGTAAAAGAGCTAAGAGACGTTCCCATATCCATCTCACCACTCCAAAGGGTAACCTCCTATAACCTCATACTTTCCGTGGAGCTTTCCTTCGGTGATAATAAGGAAACCATTACCTCATCGGTTCCTTACTCTCTTCCCTACGGAGGTGTTGGGGATCTCCCCAGAAGGCAAGCCCTTGAGGATCTGCTTGATAAAATATATCCACAGATACAAAACTTTATAAGGAGGTTGAAAGATGCTGATAAACCTTGAAACCGATAAAAGTGTTTCAGAAGTAAGGGCAAAGCTCGAAGAGGTTGCCAAGAGCAAGGGTTTCGGTGTTATGAGCGTTCATGAGGTGACTAACATACTCAAGAACAAAGGCCATCCCATAGATTACGAGTGCGTTATCGTAGAAGTCTGCCAGCCCAAGGCTGCAAGCCAAGTTCTCTCTAAAAACGCCTACATTTCCACCGCAATGCCTTGCAGGATCTCAATCTTCAAAAAGGACGGAAAGACCGTCGTTTCCACGATAGCACCGACGGAGATGCTCAAGATGTATGATGAGCCTGAACTTACTCCCGTTGCGGAGGAGGTAGAAAAGCTCATAAAAGAGATCATGGAAGAAGCGATCAGAGGCTGATGAACTCCGACGAGGCCTTTATGGCCCTCGCTTTGAAGCTTGCCAAAAGGAGGAAGGGACAGACCCATCCCAACCCCACGGTCGGTGCGGTTGTAGTAAAAGACTCAAGAATCGTAGGGATCGGTTATCACCGGAGAGCGGGCGAAGATCACGCGGAGGTTGTAGCCCTAAAGAAGGCGGGAGTAGAAGCCAGAAACTCTACGCTGTATGTGACGCTGGAGCCTTGCTCCCATTACGGCAGGACACCTCCCTGCACTGACGCGATCTTAAGATACGGCGTAAAAAGGGTAGTCGTAGGGGTAAGGGATCCTAACCTCAAGGTAAGCGGGATAGATCTCCTCAAAGAAAAAGGTCTGGAAGTGGTAGAGGGTATCTTAAGGGAAGAAGCGTGGCATCTGAACGAGGATTTCTTTACCTACGTGAGGGAAAGAAGACCTTACATAACCTTGAAGATGGCCCAGACCTTAGACGGGAAGATGGCCACCGTAAAAGGAGACAGTAAGTGGATAACCTCTATCAGATCAAGGAGATTCGCTCACAAACTCAGGGCGGAAGCCACCGCGGTTGCGGTGGGTGTAAATACGGTCATAATGGATGATCCCCAACTTACTGTAAGGCATCTTCCCGTTGAAGAACAACCAAAGCGCGTAATATTTGATCCAGACTTGGAAATACCTATCAAAGCCCGCGTTGTTTCGGACGGTAACGCTCAAACGCTGATAATTCACAAGAACTCTGACCCCGAAAAGGAAGAGCGACTGTCCTCATTAGGTGTTCGTCTTATAAAGGTTGAAGATTACTCTCTCAAGGAAATTCTTAGTAAGCTATACGAGGAAGGGATAGTTCACCTTCTGGTGGAAGGCGGACCTTACACCCTGGGACGTTTCTTGGAGGAAAATCTTTGGGATAGGATCGTAATCTTTACCGCCCCCAAGGTTCTCGGTGAAGGGCTTTCTCTGACGGGTGGACCCGTGGGAACCATAAAGGAAGCTATACACCTCAAGGTTGAGAAAAGGAAGCTTTTGGGAGATGAAGAGGTCTTGGTGTTAAGAAGGGCGGACAAAGAATCTCTGAGGTGGTAATTTATAAGAGCTATGTTTGAGGTAACTTTTCTGGGAGCTTTCGTTGCGGGAGTGCTGGCTTTCTTGTCTCCCTGCGTGTTACCGATAATTCCCGCCTATCTCTCTTACATATCCGGAGTAGGCGTTGAGGAACTGCAGAAGGAAAGAAAAACCTTCAACTTTAAGGTTTTTGCGTCCGCCCTGTTCTTTGTAATAGGCTTTTCCCTCGTTTTTACAGCACTTGGTGCGGGGGCTACCGCCTTGGGACAACTTTTGAGGAGCTATCAGGAGGTTATAGCTAAGGCGGGCGGAGGTCTCGTTATATTCTTTGGTCTTCATTTTGCGGGCCTTTTGATCAGGGAAAACTTTCTAAGGGAATTTTTGGGTGTCGGAGCCTTGGTAAGTGCCTTTTATTTTTTCGGGTATTTGAACAAAGAAGCTTACTTTAGTTTAGTAGGTGCGTTTCTGACAGTGGTAGGTCTCTATCTTTTGGGGATGCACCAGGTTCTTTACCGTCAGCTGAAGAGCGAGGTAAAAGCGAGTGCCAGTTTCCTCGGGGCGTTCTTGATCGGTGTTGTATTTGCCTTCGGATGGACTCCATGCATAGGTCCGGTTTTAGGATCTATCCTGTTTTTAGCTTCCCAGCAGGAGACCGTAAGAGAAGGAGCTATGCTTTTGCTCTCCTTTTCTTTCGGCCTTGGCCTGCCCTTTCTGATTGCGGGACTTTTGATTTCCGCATTCTTGGGCTTTGTAAGAAGGTTCAGCAGGTTCTTTGGAGCGGTTGAGATAGTAGGAGGAATACTCCTTATATCCTTAGGGCTTCTTATCGTATTGGATAAGCTCAGTTGGTTTGCAAGCCTCGGGGTCGGGATCTAAGCACTCATCTTCTTAGGCTTTACCGTTTCACACTCTTTGAAGACTACGTAAGGACATTTGTTAGCGCAGTAGTCGTGATCTAATCGCTTGAAGAGTTCTACTATGGATTGTCCTTTGGAATTAAAGATTAGCTCCTCTTTAGCTACCTCCAACAGACCCGCGTTTTCGAGAAGCGGATAGACATCGCAACCTATGTTTGCAAAAGCAAGTTCTACTCCCAAGTTGCGCACATCTTTGACAAGCTTGACTATTACCTCACTTCCCGCAGCATCCACGTAGTTCACCGCTTCCATATCGAGGAGGACGTATTTGAGATTCTTTCCGTATTTTTCTTCCCTTTCGCGGATCTTGTCGATTATGTAGTCGTGAACGTATTGGGCGTTCCCAAAGTATA
This sequence comes from Aquificaceae bacterium, assembly GCA_015490105.1. Taxonomy (GTDB): domain Bacteria; phylum Aquificota; class Aquificia; order Aquificales; family Aquificaceae; genus Hydrogenivirga. The sequence continues at coordinate 4,379 of WFYK01000046.1, forward strand.
TGGACATGTTAGGCCTTATATAGAGGATCTGGGGACATTCAGGTAGATTGTCCCTCTTTTCCGCGTTAACAAAAGTCTGAGATTCAGGATCCCTCGTGAGGACCACGATCCTCGGATACATGGTTCTGTAAACGAAACTACCCAAAGATATGGTGATTCCGAGGGTTATGGCGACCCATAGATCCATAAAGAAAACAGACGCAAATGTAAGACCCGCAGCGATACCGTCGGTAGGGTTTATTCTGTAGAGTCTCAGTATCTCCCAAGGCTTTATGAGGTTTATTACCGCGGAAAGGACTATGGCGGACAGGGTAGCCTTGGGAAGATAATAGAAGTAGGGGGCCAAAAATAAGAGGGTAAGTCCCACAAGTCCTCCTGATATTACACTCGCCAAGGGTGTTTTGGCACCGAGGGCGAAGTTGAGAGAGGATCTGGAAAAGGATCCTCCCGCGGGGAAACCTTTAAAGAAAGATACCGCTATGTTCGCAAGTCCCTGACCTATCAGTTCTTGGTTTGAATCCCATCTGTCCCCTACCCTTACCGCGAGGGTTTTGGCTATGGCAACCGCTTCTATGAGACCGAACATGGCAACTACCAGTGCCCCTCCCATCATGGAGGTCATCGTGGAAAAGTCCAAGGGAGGTGCACTTGGATCTGGCAAACCTTGAGGAACATCACCGACTATGGCTACACCTTTCTTGTCGAGGTTGAAGTAGTAAACGAGGAGGGAGGTTACGATAACCGCTATAAGCGCACCGGGAATATATCTGTTTATCTTGCGTGAGATCATTATGATCGCAAAAGCCAAAACCCCTATGCTCAAAGTGTAGGGATTTGTCATGCCTATTTTCTTTACGATATCTATGAGAACGTTGATTATATGAGTTGTCCTCTCTATAGGAAATCCGAAGAGATGTCCGAACTGAGATAAAGCAATTACC
>WFYK01000047.1 GCA_015490105.1 Aquificaceae bacterium
AGTGATAACTGCGGACTTCGTAAAGCTGAGGCTTTTCGACAGGATCTTCTTCGAAGACGGAAGCTATACCCTAACACCCAAGGCAAAGGAAGCCTTAAACAAGATCGCGGAAGTCCTAAAAGAACTCCCGCCTAACGCTTTCGTAAGGGTGGAAGGACACGTAAGCCCTATAGTGGAGATAAAGGATCCCGTTGTTAGGGATAAGTGGGAACTTTCCCTTAGGAGGGCTACCGAAGTGGTCAGATATTTAGAGTCCCTCGGCGTGGATCCTAAAAGGCTTTCCGCTGCGGGTTTTGCAGACTTAAAACCCATCTATACTTGGAGACAGCCCATTCTTATGGAACGAAACAACAGGGTCGAAATATTCATAAGCCTGGCCAAAGTCAAGGAGTAAGTTCTTTCCTAAGTATTAAGTCTCTCTCTTTAGCCCAAGCGAGCTTTCTATGGATCTCTACTTGAACCTTATCTATATGTTCGAAGGGTAAGGTTATAACGAAGGGTCTGCCGTATACGAGAGCATTCTTTCTCTGAGGTGAGAGGATCCTTCGGATAGTTTTTACCTTCCCATCCTTAGAGGTAGCTTTGACGACCAGATAGAATTTGGGCTCCCCTTGGTCTGCTGTAGGAAGGTTGTGGGGAACACCTACGTTGGTAATTAGGAGTTTTTTGCCCTCTATCTTTATTTGAATGTCATCGGGCTTTGCCTTTAGAGAAGGAAACTCGTGGGAAGTTCTGGGCTTTGCAAGGTGAAAGAGGTGGAAGGGGAACTTTTGAATTAGGTCCTTCTTTCCTAAGCTGGGCATATGGCAAGACTGACAGCTTTTTTGAACCTTAGTAAGTTTCCACTCTTTGTAGGTTTCTTGGTGACACCCCGCACAGAAGTTGGATTTGAGATAGTTCAAATCCTGTATTGAAGGGTGGGGAGGGGACCAAACCTTGAGGGGGCCGTGCATGGCCATAGTCTCTTCCTTGAAGTGGCAGGCTACACAGCTTACCCCGTCCCTTCTAAACTCTACCCTAAGAACGGGCTTTTTGTCCGGATCTACCTGATGGGGAGCGTGGCAAGAGAGACATTTAGTTTTAGAGTAGTTCTCCGTTTCGAATTTAAAGTGCTCACTTACCCAAGCCTTAGCGTGCCTGCTCTTTAACCATTCCTTGTATATGTCCGCGTGGCAATCCGCACACCTTTTAGCTTGAGGTCTCTGCAGTAGATCTTCCTCGATAAATACCTCATCAAACTTCTGACAGGAAGCCAAAAGCAAAAGCAAAAGAAGAAAACCTATCACCTTGAAAATGCTTCGCGAACCATAGCGGGAGCGAGGTGAACGTTGTGGCACTTAGCACAGCTGATAGTAACTTGACCGAGAGCTTGGAAAACTTCCTCTTTCTTTGGTGTTTCCGACAGCAGTTTTTCGAGTTTAGCAAGGCCCTCCTCAAAGTTCTTTCCGAGAATAACCTCCTCGGAGAGTTTGTTCGTATGGCACTTAGAACACATAGCCCTCAAACCCCTCGCTCTTTCTATGAAGTTCATACCCTCCTCTTGAGCCCTGTCCAAGTCCCCTTGGGAGAGAAAGACCTTCAGAGCCTTCAGGGAGTTTGTCATAACCTTCATATATTTGCCCGTTTCATATTCCATGAAGTCTATAGGATCTTCAAGCTTCACCTTGTCAAAGCTGGGAAAGTGGTAGTAAAGCTTCACCACCAGCTCGTTGTCTCTGTGGCACTTCGCACAGGTCTGACCGAGGTTTCTTGAAGCTTTGATCACCTTATCCGTATCCTTTGACTTCACCGCGTTCACGAGAGCATCAGCGAGTTCAGGTTTGAAGTAGTTTTTCCACTCAGGAACCATCTTTGAAGTTTTCACATAGATCTCTTTTAACTTCTGGGCCCACATGAGGGCCTTTTCCCAGTTGCCCTCGTTTATATTGGCGTTTATGCCGTAAAAGGCTGTGCTCATCGCGTGCATGTTGGAGAGGAACTCAAATTTGGTGGAAGCGGGCGGATAATATTTATCCAAAGAGGAAGGGGGTTTTTTCAGAACTATTTTCTCCTCCGCAAAGACCAAGCCCGCACTCAAAACAAAAAAGCTCAAGAATTTTCTCATCTTCCACCCTCCCAACAGGCTTGCTATCCCTAAATATAGATCTTAAAGCTATCCCTTCAAGAAAGACTCAACCCTCTCAGCTACCTCCTTTGAGCTCTTCACACAGTCCGCAAGGGAAACTCCGTGCAGGTAGTTGCCCGTTAAGAACAGACCTTTATGTATGTCTTCCATCTCGCGAGCCAGATCCAAAAACTTTCCGTGTCCCACTTTGTATTGGGGTATCGCCTTCTTCCAGAGGGTAACACGAAGGATTTGAGCTTCGGTTTTAAGAATTTCCTCCACCTCTTTTTTAGCAATTTGGCCTAAGGTTTCTTGATCTTCTTCTACGATCCCTCTGTCCGTAGCCCCGCCCATGTAAACGGTTATCAGATCCTTGTCTTGAGGAGCTACGTGTGGAAAGATAACTGATGAAAAAAGGGCTCCTAAGATCCTTTTACCCTCTCCTCTCGGCACCAAGAAACCGAACCCCTTAGGGATCGAACCCTTCTTTACAGAGAGGTGCACCACCGCAACGGGAACATAATCTATCTTGTCAAACTCCAAAGAAGCACTCCAAGAAAGATCCTTAAGGAGGTAAGAAGAGGTGTAGGCGGGCGAAGCTACCACAACTACCCTTGACTCTACCTTTCCTCTCCTCGTGTCGAGTATAAACTTCTCATCCTTTTTCCTTATCCTCAGAACCACGTTTTCTAAAGAAACCTCTACCTCTCGCGTGAGTCTGTCTATCAAATCCTTCAGCCCACCTTCGAAGGATATTATCTTTCCCTTCGGGCCCAAACTTCTCTTCTTGATCGCACCCTTTATGAGGCTTCCGTATTCCTTTTCAAGTTGGTAAATCTTGGGGGTTGCATACTTTACGGATAGTTCCTCCGGATCACCCGCGTATACGCCGGAGATAAAAGGCCCGACAACATACCTTAAAAACTCCTCCCCGAGCCTTCTTCTAACGAATTGAGCTACACTCTCTTCCTCTCTTTCCGAAGGCGGAACCCAAGGTTCTTTCAAAACTTTTAGCTTTCCTTTCAGAGAGAGAAGAGGAGAGGTTATAAAGCTAAAGGGTCCCTTCGGCAGTGGGATTAACTTTCCTTTTTTGTAAATAAACCTTTCCTTTGCGTGAGGGGTTGCCTCAATAGGTTTCAAGTTCAGTTCCCGCAAAAGTTCCTCTAAAGCTTCGTTCGTTAAAACCGTTTGAGGGCCGATCTCAAGAAGAAAATCCCCTTCCCTTTCAGTCTTTACAGTTCCTCCCGGTGTATCGTCCTTTTCGAAAACTGTTACCTCTACGCCCCTTTTCTTTAGCCAGTAGGCTACCGTCAGTCCGGATATGCCCGAACCTACCACGACCGCTTCCTTCATGACAACTTAGCTTTTACCACACTTGCATAGATATTTTTATGACATTAGCTAAAGGAGAGCTCCTAAGCTATGTAGAACAAAGCCCTCAACACCTTCACATCGCACAGATTTAAGATCACCTGCTTTTTCCTTTGGAAAGACAAGATCTTTTCCCTTTACTGTATACTTTCCTACGAGTCTGAGACCCCTTCTTTCTACCTTGTAGACGAAGTGCCTCTCATCTTTAAGTGGGAAGAGTTCAAGGCCTATCAAAACAGGTTTTCTGAAACGCCTACCCATAGAAATTTCCTCAAAGCTTAGCTTGATAGCTTCCCTCAGATCTCGCCTGTAAGCCATAACAACCACTTCGTCCGCAATACGGAATATATACTCAAGGAGGGGCTTATCCTTCAGGTAAAACTTGTCAAACCAAAAGGGTATTACCACGGAAAATTTCTTTCCTTTAAGATTTTGCTTTATCCTTTTAAGGAGCTTAACGTAGTCCTTCAAGATCTTTTCCCTTTTAAGGTTGAAGTCCTTTCGCAGGTAAGGTTCTATATCCACCTGAAAGCCATCCGCGGGGAGGCCGTTTATAAAAGAGATTGGGAAATTTATCTTTACATCCCGTGCACCATCGAGAAGGTAAACCTCAAGGCCGAGGCTTTTCAAATACTTCAAGGTTTTAGGGTCCATATCCTTTCTTACTTGAAGATAGATCCTGGTTATGCCAAGCTCGTTAACAAGAACCTTAAACCTCGGATCTTCTACCAAGTGAGGTCTCCAAACCCAAAGGGCAACTAAAGAACTACCACGGGAACACTTGGGCACTCTCTTAGGAGGCTCTTTGGGTTTTTCAGCTTTTAAAGGGTTTTCCTTGTAATAGCTAAGGCTCAGATCGCCGTCTACTATAGCTACGTCTATGTAATTTATGCCTTCAAGTTTTTGAGCAGGCTTAGGTGCGCAGGAGAAAATGATCAGAAGAAAGAAAAGGATCACTATCATTTCACAACTCCCAGCAAATTCTTAGCTACAAATTCTACCCTGTGGCGTCCAAGGTAGCAGTGTATGTATATCTTTTCGTTTTTGTGTTTCTGGATTATTTCCCTTATGCGTGTTATAGCTCTGTAGTTTTCAGGAGATTCGAGGTTTATAAAAGACAAAGGGACGTTGTAAAAGGTTACTCCGAGGCTATCTAAAATTTCCCTCTCTTTCCTTATAAGATCCTTTTCAAAGGGAAGCGAAGGGTTCAAAAGAGAGATAAACACGGTTACCTTTTTGACTTTTACCAGCTTTTCAAAATCCCTGTCTCTCGGATAGGGACCTATTATTATGTTTTCCGTTACTAAGCGTGCGTTTCCTTGAATTAGTCTCAGGGGGAACAGATAAGGTTCTATGTAGCTAAAGTAGGAGGCTCCGAGCGAAAGAAAGTATCCGATAAGAACCACGAGGAAAATGCCTCTGAGGATTTTTCCTGCCATAATTTAAATTTTCATCGGATCCCTATCCAAAGGTTAAAATTTCCTGCATGCTCGCGGTTATAGGAGGTAGCGGACTTTACAACTTGGAAGGGTTCAAGATAGAAAGGGAAGTCTTTTTTGAAACACCTTTCGGTCTTCCTTCTGCACCAGTAGTTATAGGTAAGGTGGGAGATCGGAGAGTCGCTTTTCTCGCAAGGCACGGACGGGATCATTCCTATCCTCCCCACAGGGTCCCCTACAGGGCTAACCTTTGGATCCTGTATAAACTCGGCTTCAAGAGGATCCTCGGTGTGTTCGCTGTAGGATCAATAAACAGAAATTACAAGCCGGGGGACTTCGTAGTGGTAGAGGACTTTATAAACTTCACTTCAGGTAGGGAAGATACTTACTACGAAGGCAAGTTCTCCCACTTTCCCGAAGGCGAAGGTGAGGTAGAGGACCTTCTTAGATCCAAGAGGGCGGTTCATGTAGATTTCTCCGAGCCCTACTGTCCCCAGATAAGAGGTGCTTTAGTGGAGATTCTTGAAAACAAAGGATTTGCTTACCACACGGGAGCGGTTTATGCCTGCACCCAAGGGCCCCGTTTTGAAACGAAGGCGGAGATAAGAATGCTCGATAAACTGGGCTCTGATGTGGTGGGGATGACGGGTTATCCGGAGGTTGCTCTGGCCAGAGAGCTTACCCTTTGCTACGGAGCTCTGTGCGTGGTGGCAAACCCAGCTGCAGGCATAGCCTCTTACCCGCTAACCAGCGATGAAGTAATAGAGATGATGAAGGAAAAGGAGGAGAACATAAAGGAGATTATTTTAGACTTGGTCAAAAAACTTCCTGAAGAAAGGAGTTGCCCTTGCCCGAATGCACTCAAAGGTGCTCAAGTTTAAATCTCTCCTGTGGGCAAAAGTAGACGAGCTAAGAATGTTTCTTCCCCCTTATGGGTTTCAAGTCTTCCACCAAGAGCTTTTATGAGATCTTCTGTTATCCTCATACCTACCTTGAAGCTCTTTGAACTGTTGTGTAATTTCTCTTCCACTTTATTCTCGATCTCTACACTGACGAACTCTTCGTTTTTTGAACACCTAACACGAACCGTGCTTCCCTGAGGGGAAAATTTAACCGCGTTATGAAGCAGGTTGTATAGAATCCTTTCGAGAAGGAACTGATCGGTTTTCACTTCTATACCGTTGCATTCGGAGGTGTCCACATTTACTCCCTTGGTGTCTATAAATAGGCTCAGATCTGCGATAGCGTTTTCCACAACAAGCTTAAGAGAGACATCCTTGACCCTTTCCTCACTCAGCTTACTACCGAATTCAAGATCAAGCAGTTGTTTTGCCAAGTAGTCAAGGTTTGAAATGTTGAGTATGAACTCCTTTTCAAAAGCGGAAGGGTTTACCTCCACGAAGTTTTTTATGGAGGAGATCTTGTTTGCAAGCTCGTGGATAATAGCTTTTCTGAGGTCCATTCTCTAATAATACACGGCCATTAAA
>WFYK01000048.1 GCA_015490105.1 Aquificaceae bacterium
AACTTGAACGCCAAAAACTCATGGAGAAGAAAAAACAATACGAGGGGGAAAAAACCGACATCGGTTGGGGACATCAGATAAGGTCATACGTATTCCAACCCTACAAGCTCGTCAAGGATCTGAGAACAGGTTATGAAACGAGCAACGTAGAAGCTGTTATGGACGGTGAAATAGACGAGTTCATAGAAAGCTACTTAAGGTATAGAGCACAGAAGCTTGCTAAAAGTCAAGACCAAGATTCCGAAAGTGGCTAACTTTATCCCCTAAGACTATCAGTGCGTCCAATCTGAAGGGTCCTTTCCAGTTCACCTCTTCCATAAATCTGTGTCCGCAACGGATGATCCTGAGGAGTTTTCTTTTAGAGATCCTTTCAGCGGGATGTCCGAAGTCTTCGCTTCTGGCACCCTTGACCTCCACAAATACCAGAACATTTCCGTCTAAAGCAACTATGTCTATCTCTCCTCCCGTGCATCTATAGTTGCGGGCCAAAATTCTAAAGCCCTTCTTTTTCAAATACTCAAGAGCCAAATCCTCATAAATCTTTCCCCTCACTTGCCTCCCCGATAGAAGGGTAGAGATCTTACTTTAGCTTTAAGCGGTTTTCCTCTTACCTCCACTTCTACTTCGGTTCCTTCTTCAAGAAGTTCTAACTTCAAAAAAGCCATACCTATACCCTTGTTCAAAGTGGGGGAGAAGGTTCCGCTCGAAATCTCCCCTGCGATCTCCCCGCTGTGAAAGACCTTATAACCCTTCCTTGGAACCCCCTTTTCTACCATCTCCACACCGGTGAGTTTTCTCTCTATTTTCTTTGAAAGCATGGCGTCTTTACCTATAAAGTCTTTGCGGGTGTCGACAAATCTCTCAAGCCCCGCTTCTAAGGGTGTTATCTCCTCAGAAAGCTCGCTCCCGTAGAGAGGAAACCCCGCCTCTATCCTCAAAACGTCTCTCGATCCTATACCGCAAGGCTGGACTTCCTTCAAAAGCTTCTCAAACAGGCGAATACCCTCTTCAACGGGAGTGTATATTTCAAAACCCTTCTCCCCCGTATAGCCAGTCCTCGAAACGATAGTTTCACCGAAAACCTTAAAGTGATAGAACTTTATATCTGCCACATCGTAGAACCTTTTCAAAATGTCTGCGCTCTCTTTCCCCTGAACCGCTATCTGAACGGTCTCTTCAGTCAAATCTTTGACGGGTATCCATCTCTCGAACCAGCTTTTGATCTTATCCTTGTTAGCTGCGTTTACACACAGAAGAAACTTCTCTTCCGAAATCATATAAAGGGTAGCATCGTCTTTCACCCCTCCCTTTTCGTTGGTTATGAGGGTATACTGGACCCTTCCGGGATAGAGCTTTTCCACACTGTTTGTGGTGAGTTTCTCCAAAACCTCTTTAGAGTTTTTACCTTCTATCAGCAATCTTCCCATATGTGAGATATCAAAAAGACCTGCCTTTTGTCTTACCGCTTTTACCTCTTGGATTATCCCGCTAAACTGCAGAGGGACTTCCCAGCCCGCGAAGTGGGTAAAGCGTGCTCCCGAGTTTTTTAGAAGATCAAAGAGGGGAGACCGTTTCATGGAATAAAAGTGGAGACGAGGGGATTTGAACCCCCGACCTCCGGCTTGCGATGCCGGCGCTCTCCCAGTCTGAGCTACGTCCCCTTACGTAATATGAATATATACCACAAGTAGCGTTTTTTATAGCTTTATAAGTTATTCTTTTAGGCTAATAAGACCTAATTTGACTACTATAAGTCCTTACTCGTTTAAGGGAGGTCGAGCATGGAAACTTTGAAAGATCTCCACAGACTCATCTTTGCAACTAAGTGGCCCGCTTGGGTCGGCGGACTTGCTATGGGACTCATAGTCCCGTTGATGTTCGTATTCGGTTCGCCTTGGGGCGTTACTAACGGGATTATCGTTTGGGGAGATAACATACTAAAACCCATCCTATACCCGGATGCAGAAGTCCAAAGTGCCATATGGCAGTTTACCGCTGTAATAAACTGGGCGTTCCTTCTGGGAGCCCTCGTTTCAGCCCTGCTGGCGGGTGACTTTCGTATAAGTATCCCCAGTGGAAAGGAAGCCCTATTGGGAGCGTTCGGCGGTAGCCTTATGGGGATAGGTGCCTTCTTGGGTTTCGGTTGCACCGTAGGGGCCTTCCTCGTGGGTTTCGGCGCCCTTTCCGCTTCTGCAATAACGATGATGATAGGTTTGGGAACGGGGACTTACGTGGGTCTTCGCATATACATGTGGCTTCTGAACCGAGGCTGGGGCACCCCGGGTAAAGCCATAGAGGTTCCCTTCAACGTTCAGGTGATCCTCGGAATTATCTTGAGCGTTTTGATCGTTTTGATGATCCTGATGATAGACAAAAAGGTTTCCACCTACAGTCCCGCGCTGGGGCTCGGATCCGTTCAGGTTGCGGTGAGCACCTTGATATTCTTCGGGGTAATACTCGGAATAATTAACCAGAGAACGAGGTTTTGTTTTGTTAGAGCCTTCAGGGAACCTTTTATGACAGGTGAGGGTGAGATGACCAGAGCTGCAGCTCTTGCCCTGATACTTGCTGCCATATTCGGAGCGGTGGTCAAGTTCTCCCCCCTTACCGCTATACTTGAGATACCCGACGTTCAAGATATCCTCTCCATAGAGATGACAGCTCCCCCCTCTGTAAAAGCTATGATGGTTGCTCCCTCTTTCCCGATAGGTTCCCTTATAGGCGGTTTTATCTTCGGGGTCGGTATGACCCTCGCGGGAGGGTGCTCCGTAGGAAGCATGTGGAGAGCGGGAGAAGGATCTATAAAGAACATGATAGCTATACTCTTTTACGCACTCGCCGGCTCCCTCTTTGCTTTCATCTACAGGAAGATAGAGCCCTCCATTATGAATGCTCTTTCCGGTCTTTATGAAAAACTCGGGGCTTCCAACGCAACAGGAAAGAAACTTTTCTTGCCGGACGCGGTAGGTCTCGAATGGGCCCTCGTTATCCTCATAGGCTTTGCTTTCGCTTGGCTCCTATTTGCAACTTGGAACGAGAGGACCATGAAGTTCACACTTTGATCTCCTCCGCATAGCGCCTTGCCAAAGAGAACAAGCGTCTCGCCTTTTGGCGGGCGCTTTCCTTTTCCTCATCAGAAATGTGGGGATCGTTAAGCAGGAAGCTCGTTACCTTGCCCCTGACGTAAGCCCTATAGCACTTGAAGAAGGGAAGGAAAAGAGAGGCTTCCGGATCCTGAGTTTGTTTTATATACTCTTCCTCGTAAGCCTTTGACAGATCTTCCCTGTTGTGAAAGTCCAGCTCCATAGAAAGGAAACACATGTCGTTCAGAACGTCTCCGCACCTGAACCGTTCGTTAAACTCTATGCAGTCAAATATACAAACGCAGTTGTTCAAAAAGGCCACATGCTCCAGCCTTATGTCGCCGTGGCCGTCCCTTATTCTCCCCTCTTCAATTCGTTTGTAGAAGAGATCCTCATACCTTTCGTAAAATCTGTCCGTTTTCTCCCTTATAAAGCGGTAGTCCTCTTCGGAGATGGTTATACCTATGAACTCTTTAGTTTGATCGAAATTCTCATCGGTGTTGAACTTCATCACCTCCGGCCTGCCGAACTCATCTTTCCTTTGAGCTTTCCGGTGGAACTCCGCAACGGTTAAGG
>WFYK01000049.1 GCA_015490105.1 Aquificaceae bacterium
CATCTATAAGATCCCCTTCCCAAGTCAGTATTCTTACACTCTCTAAAAACTGAGAGATCTCCACGCCGAAAGCACCTGCGTTCATAGCTACCGCTCCCCCCACGCTTGCAGGAAAACCGTAAAGTCTGTATATGTCTTTGAGGTTATACCTAAGGGCTAATCTGATCAAGTCCTTAAGCGGTGTTCCCGGAAGGGATCTTACTTTAAGGAAATTTTTATTCACCTGTAGAACATCCAGCCCTCTGATACCCCTCAAACTCAGCACCACTCCGTGCACATCCCCGAACACTGTGTTAGAACCGTTGCCCAAAATATAAAGGGGAATGTCCTTCTCCCTGACCCAAAGGATAAAGGTCTTCAGGTCTTTTAAGTTTTCGGGTTGAAAAAAGTAATCCGCTCTACCGCCGATACGGAGGGTGGTAAATCTCTCGAGAGACACACCCTTATATAATCCCTTCAAGGGCTTCCTTCCTCTGAATACACGTAGGACACACACCACAAGGGGGCTCTACACCCTTGTAGCAAGAGTATGTATCTTCGAAGGGAACGCCCAGATCTTTTCCTAAGAGAGCAATCTGGCGCTTTGTCATACCCAAGAAAGGTGCCCATATGTTAAAGCGGATCTTTTTCTTTGCCACCAAAATAGATCCCGCGTTTACCGCAGCTTCCACTGCACTTATGAACTCCGGCCTGCAGTCGGGATAGGGAGTGTCTAAGGCATGAACACCTATGCCAACCGTATCTATTTCTAAGCTATCCGCAAAAGCACAGGCCATGGCTATGAAGTTTAGGTTTCTCATGGGAACGGTAGTTATAGGAGGTTCATCTTGAGGATACTCCCCTTCCGGAACATCCACATTCTCATCTATAAGGGCCGATCCCTTTATAGATTTGTAGAGAGGGATGTCTACTATTATGTGATCTTCCACACCCGCCTTTTGAGCAAGTCTCTTAGCATACTTTAGCTCCACACTGTGGCGCTGACCGTAGTTGAAGGATATAGCCCATACTTTGTCAAATTCCTTTTTTGCTAACCAGAGAAGCGTTGCGGAATCCATTCCACCGGAGAGAAGAACAATAACCTTTCTCATGTCTGCCCGTATATTTCTTTAAGTATATCCTCACCTCCCATGGAAAGTAGTTTCTCTGCAAGCTTTATACCGATTTCCTCCGCTTTTTCTATAGAACCCCGCTCTTGATCCTCCAAGAACCGAGTCCCTTCGAGGTCAGAAATAAACCCTCTTATAGAAATAGTAGAGTCTTGCACGCGGGCAAAAGCACCTACCGGAACTTGACATCCTCCTTCAAGTCTTCTCAAAAAGGCCCTCTCACAAACCGCACTCAAAAAGCTCTCCTTGTGATTTAAAGGTTCAATAAGCCTTTCAATTTCCTTGTCTCCTTCCCTTATTTCTATAGCCAAAGATCCTTGTCCCACCGCGGGGATAAAGTCCGTTAGAACTTCCGTTACCTCGTTCTCGTAGCCCATTCTCCTGACACCCGCCTGAGCCAGAACTATGGCATCGTAAAGGCCTTCTTTTAACTTCCTCATTCTCGTGTCCACGTTACCCCTTAGGATCTCAACCTTCAGATCCCTTCTCCTTCGCTTTATTTGAACCTGCCTTCTCAGAGAAGATGTTCCGACCTTAGCACCACTGGGAAGATCTAAAAGCTTCTTTCCTTCCCTTGAAATTAGAACATCGTAAGGAGACTCCCTTTTAGTGATCGCACCGAGTTTTAAACCTTCAGGAAGAATCATAGGAACATCTTTGAGGGAGTGGACCGCAAGATCTATATCTTCCCTCAGTAGAGCCTGTTCTATCTCCTTTACGAAGAGCCCTTTGCCCCCTATCTTGGCGAGGGGTGCATCGAGAATTTTATCCCCCGTGGTAGTTATCTTTACAAGATCTACCTTTACACCCCACGTTTTTTCTAAAAAATCCTTTACAAAATTTGCCTGCCAAAGGGCAAGCTTGCTTTTGCGTGTTCCTATTCTGATCGTCTTCTTCATAGATCTATATCCGTAAAGAGTATAACCTCTTTTCCTTGAGCCACCTTTGTGCAAGGCAGGTCAAAGCCCTCTATGAGGCCCTTTATGGCTCTTTCTTTTTCCTTACCTACCGCGAAAAAGGCTATCTTCTCTGAAGATCTCAAAAACTCGAAACTCAGGCTAATTCTTTTAAGTCCGTCAGGTCCTTCCGAAAAGCAAGCCACTTCAGAACACTTATAGCAAGGCTTTTGCGGAAACAGTGAAGCGGTATGTCCGTCCTTTCCTATTCCCAAAAGCGCAAGCTTTGGCTTGGGGAGATCGGAAACCTTCCTTGAAAAATCCTCACAAGCTTTTTCAGGATCCAAGGAAGTATCCACACCGATCAAATTTGCCTTCTCACCGAGAGCCTTTCTTACGTTCGCGTAGTTGCTTCTCGGATCGTTTAAAGGGACTAATCTCTCATCGGAAAGAATAAAGAAACTCTTATCCCAGAGGTTGAAATTCTTTGCGAAGAGTTCATAAGCACGGAGGGGGGTATTACCCCCCGCTAAAACACAAGAGAAAACTCCGCTGTTTCTAACAGATTTGCTTGCCTCTTCAAGTAAGAAGTGGGCTACCCTATCCGATAACGTTTCAAAGTCCTTTTCTACAACCCTCCTCAGACCTTGGCCCCCATCTGCTTTGCTTTCTCTATCACATCCTCTATGGTTCCCACCATGTAGAAGGCGTTCTCAGGAAGGTGGTCGTATTTACCGGTGAGGATCTCTTTGAAGGACCTTATGGTGTCTTCGAGCTTGACGTATTTACCGGGCATTCCCGTGAACTGCTCCGCCACGTGGAAGGGCTGGGCGAGGAACTTCTGTATTCTCCTTGCTCTGTTGACTATAGCCTTGTCCTCTTCGGAAAGCTCCTCCATACCCAGAATTGCGATGATCTCCTGAAGCTCTTTATACCTCTGGAGGATCCTCTTTACCTCCATTGCGGTCTCGTAGTGCTCGTCACCTACGTATTCGGGAGCCAAGTATTTGGAGGTGGACTCAAGGGGGTCTATAGCGGGGTAGATACCGAGTTCAGCGAGCCTTCTTGCAAGAACCGTGGTTGCATCGAGGTGGGCAAAAATTGAGTAGGGCGCGGGGTCCGTTATGTCGTCCGCGGGAACGTAAACAGCTTGGACCGCAGTAATTGAACCTTTCTTTGTGGAAGTAATTCTTTCCTGAACTTCTCCCACGTCAGTGTTGAGTGTGGGCTGGTATCCGACCGCGGAGGGAAGTCTTCCAAGAAGCGTAGAAACCTCCGAACCCGCTTGGACAAACCTGAAAATGTTATCTATGAAGGTAAGAACGTCCTGACCTTCCACGTCCCTAAAGTATTCCGCCATGGTGATACCGGTCTGAGCGACCCTGAATCTAACCCCGGGTGGCTCGTTCATCTGACCGTAGACCATCACCGTGTAGGGGAGAACCCCTGACTCTTTCATCTCAAGCCAAAGGTCGTTTCCTTCCCTGGTCCTCTCTCCGACGCCTACGACGACGGAGAAACCTTTGTGGAACTTAGCTATGTTGTGGATGAGCTCTTGCATCAGAACCGTCTTTCCGACTCCCGCACCGCCGAAGAGTCCAACCTTACCACCCTTGACGTAAGGTTCAAGGAGATCTATGACCTTAATACCTGTTTCAAGGATTTCAACCTTGGTGGACTGCTCCTCCAAAGGAGGAGGTTCCCTGAACATAGGCCAATACTCTTTTGCATTAACGGGTCCTTGATCGTCTATGGGTTGGCCCACGACGTTAAATATCCTTCCCAAAACCTCCCTTCCGACAGGGACCTTTATAGGGCCTCCTAAATACTCAACTTCCTGCCCCCTTACAAGTCCATCGGAGGCTCCCATACCTATAGCTCTGACCCTGCTCTCTCCTATGTGCTGTGCCACCTCAAGGTATAGATCCTCTTCTGCCCAATTACCTTTGTCGTCTATGAACCTTCTTCTGGTCTTCAGTCCGTGCCTTATAGGTGGGAGATCCTTTGTGTCAAACTCCACGTCTACCACGGGGCCTATAACTTGGACTATCCTTCCTACTATCTTTTCCGCCATTTTCTAACCTCCTCAAGTGAAAACCTATTATAGTTTAACTAACTTCTGGGGTTCACCGCTTTCCTATCTCCTTGGCACAAAACCCGTCCGCTTGAAAAATTATCAGGTGCCCATAAACACGATTTACACCGTTCCAAGCGATTACGTTGCTATGGGAAGTTCTAAAGTTTGAAAAACCATAATGAGTAAAACCTAAAGAACTACACTCAGTAGCAAGGGGTTCGTTTTTTGAAGTAAAGTCTTTTAAACATTCATCAATATCCTTGATGATATCTTCACCTTTGGAGCTACCTAAAATACAGTAGTAAGTTCGCAAACTTAAAGGAAACACTATAAAGTTAAGTCTTGCCAAATATTGAGCGGGATCGCCAGACCAAGCACCTAAATATTCAGCCTTTTTGGTAGCTCCCTCCTCTTGGCCGAAGGAAAAAAGGAAACTGGACAAGATAAATGCTACGCCAACTTTTCTCATCCCCACCACCTCCACATACTTTATAACGACGAGGTGGCAGGGGTTCTGACATCCTCAGGAACTTTACTTCATAGCTTCTGCCGCACCGACGATATCCATAAGTTCGAGGGTGATAGATTCTTGGCGTGCCTTGTTGAAAGCGAGGGTCCACTGCTTGATGAGATCGTCCGCGTTTTTGGTAGCGTTGTCCATGGCGATCATCCTTGCAAAGTGCTCCGCAGCGTTCGACTCAACCATAGCTCTATATATTTGATAGTTAAGGTAAAGATCTATCACTTGATTTATAAACTCCTCTTCCTCCACTTCGAAGGTGTATACGCTGTAACTTCCCAAAGCCTCTTCTTCAGGGGGCTCAAAGGGAAGGAACTTCCTTAAAACGGGCTTGTAGCTTGCCCGCGTTATCATCTCGTTATTTAGCAGGTATACCGTATCAACCTCTTTGTTTTTAAACCTTTCTTTGACCGTTTTAGCAACTTCCTTAGCAACCCCGAAGTTTACCTCCTTTCTGAAGACCTCATCGTAGCCCTTTATTATGGGGACCTCCCTTTTTGAGAAATACTGAACACCCTTTCTGCCTATGAGTATTAAAGACACTTCCTTCCCCTTTTCCCTCTTTTCGGTAATGAACTTCTCCGCCTCTTTGATAATGTTTGAGTTAAAAGATCCCGCAAGACCCCTGTCCGCGGTAACAAGTATCAAATCTACACGCTTTTCGTCCCTTTCCTCCAAAAGCGGATGACTTTCTCTGTCTATGTGGCCCGCAAGGTCTCTTACAAGTTCGTAAAGCTTGTCAGAATATGGCCTTGAAGAGTAAAGAAGTTCCTGAGCTCGCCTGAGTTTAGCGGCGGAAACTACTTTCATTGCGTTGGTGATCCTGCGTGTGTTCTTGATACCTTGAATCTTCCTTCTTATGTCCCTCGGTGATAGCTTAGGCATAGTGCCTACATTATATTAGGAGTGGCACGAAGGGTGCAAGATCGGTAAAGTATTTTCTGAGGTGGATGAAAGGAAAGCTCGTTTTTAAACTCGGCCTTTGGATGGTCCTTCTTTTTCTTATAACTGTCGGAATAGTAGCTTACTCCTTTCGAAAAACCGTCTTAGAAAGTGCGGAAGAAACGGCTATAACCGTCGCGGACGTGGTAAGAGACACGTTAACTTCCTACATGGTTTTGGGAATCATGGACAAAAGAGACGTTTTCCTTTCGGAGATAAAAGACGCTAAGGGACTCGAATACATAAGGGTAATAAGAGGAGAGCCTGTAATAAGGCAGTTCGGTGAGGGACTAAGCTCGGAAAAGCCGGTAGATGAGCTTGAAAGACTCGTCCTTACGACGGGCAGGATGATGTCAGAGCTAAAAGAAAGCCCTGAAAGGGTGGTTTACAAGCTCGTGGTTCCCTATAAAGCTACCGCTACGGGAACGGTTAACTGCATGCAGTGTCACAAGGTAAAGGAGGGGGAAGTCTTAGGAGCTATAAGTCTTGCGGTTGATCTTACTCACAAACGACAAGAGGCTCTCACACTATTAGGTGTTTACAGCCTACTTGCGGGAGGTGTATTTTCTCTCCTTTTCTTGACCATAGTTAGGCACTTCCAGCCTTACAGCAGGCTTTTTGAAGACATGAAGAGAGTTCTCAACAAGTTTAAGGAGGGCAACTTCAAAGAAAAGGTCAAAGCGGAACTCCACGACGAAGCGGGGGAACTCGCTCAGGTGGTCAACAGTGTCGGAGAACAGCTTGACTCTATCCTTTCTAACATACGCCAAAAGGTTTCAATGCTCATAGGCTACAGCGTGATGGACACAGAAAACGATCTCAAGGACACGGAGAAGATAGTAAACGAACTTGTGAAAATCTCCCACTTTAAGAGAACCATAGAGCAGGACAGAAGAAAAGAGGACATCTACAACAGGATAGAGACGGTCCTTGCGGAGTATATGAGTTTGGACAAGTTTTCCATCTACGAGGTGGATCACAGGCGTAACGCTATGAAGGTTATCTCCGTTCACGGTGAGGAGGATATGTGGTGTTCTAAGGTGATCTTGGAAGACGCCAACGAGTGCAGGGCAAGAAGGACCGGTGAGGATGTGGATTCTCAAGATTTCCCCTGCATATGTCCGAGATTTGCTCACAACGACCTTTGCACCACAGCAGGACTTAGATACTACTGCATACCCGTGAATATGGGTGGAAAAGTCGGAAACGTGGTTCAGATAGTTTACGAAGCGGAGATGGACATGTTCATAAGGATGATAATCCCTTACATAAAGGGTTATCTCCAAGAGGCTTCACCCGTCTTGGAGTCTAAGAGTCTTATGGAACTTCTCCAAGAGCAATCTTACATAGACCAGCTTACAGGTCTTTACAACCGCAGGTTCTTGGAGGAGATAGCGGACAAGATAACCGCTCAGGCAAAAAGGAGAGGAAGCTTAATAGGAATATTGATGATAGACATCGACTTCTTCAAACAGGTGAACGACAAATACGGTCACGATGTGGGTGACAGGGTTCTTAAGGAAATAGCCTCTGTGGTAAAGGGCACGGTCAGAGAATCTGATTACGTTATAAGGTTTGGCGGTGAGGAGATCATGGTTCTGCTCATGGATGTGAAAGAGGGTTTCTCTGTGAAGGTAGCGGAAAAGATAAGGAAGGCGGTGGAGAACAAACCCATAGAGATCACCGGTGGTGTAATAAAGAAGACAGTCAGCATCGGTGTTTCTGAGTTTCCTAAAGACTGTGAAGGGAAGTTTTGGCAGTGTATAAAGTTTGCGGACGTTGCTTTGTATAGAGCGAAAGAGGAAGGAAGAAACAAGGTTGTCAGATTTACGCCCGACATGTGGAAGGGAGGGGAAGAGTATTAAAATTTATGGGCTATGGTAAAGACACGCTTTGCTCCGAGTCCTACGGGGTTTTTACACCTCGGTAACGCCAGAACCGCTATCTTCAGTTATCTTTTTGCCAAGCACCACGGCGGTAAACTCGTTTTGAGAATAGAGGATACAGACAGGGAAAGATCCAAGAAGGAATACGAAGAAGCCCTAATAGAGGACCTCAGGTGGCTCGGTATAGAGTGGGATGAGTTTTATCGTCAGTCGGAGCGCTTTGACATCTACAAACAATATGTCCAAAAACTTTTAGATAGCGGACACGCTTACGAGTGCTTTTGCACGCCTGAAGAGTTGGAAAAGGAACGCCAAGAGGCCCAAAGGAAAGGAATAGCCTACAGGTATTCGGGAAAATGCAGGAATCTTTCTAAGGAAGAGGTTGAAAAGCTAAAGTCTCAAGGTAGGCCTTTTGCCATAAGGTTCAGGGTCCCCGACGGTAAGGACATAGTCTTCAACGACCTTGTAAAAGGTCCCATACGGATAAATGCGGATGACTTCGGAGATTTTGTGATAGTGAGGAGTGATGGAACACCGACTTACAACTTCGTCGTTGTAGTAGATGACGCTTTGATGGGCATAACCCACGTAGTCAGGGGTGAAGATCACATACCCAACACGCCTAAGCAGATCCTCATATACGAAGCCTTGGGATTTAAGGTTCCCGAATTTGCTCATCTTCCGGTTATCCTCGGCCCGGACAGGAGTAAGCTCTCTAAACGCCACGGTGCGGTGTCTGTAAGAAATTACCGCCAAGAGGGAATACTACCGGAAGCCCTCTTTAACTACCTTTGTCTTTTGGGATGGACACCCCCGAATGACAAAGAGATACTTTCAAAAGAGGAACTCATAGATCTGTTCGATCTCAAGGATGTAAACTCCGCTCCCGCGGTTTTTAACAGGGAAAAACTCCTCTGGATGAACGGTGTATATATAAGGGAGGTTCTGTCTGTAGAAGAGTTAGCGGAAAGGATTGAACCGTTCCTAAAGGAGGCCGGCTACGAATTCGACCGAGATTATCTGATAAAGGTTTTAGATCTTGCAAGGGACTCCTTTGAAACGCTCAAAGAAGCTCCTTCAAAACTCGAACCGTTCTTCGTAGACGATTTTCCCCTCTCAGAGGAACTTCTAAAAAAGCTATCAGATCTGGGTGCTCAGGAGATTTTAAAGGTTGTTTCTCAAGAAATTGAAAAGACCTCCCCCTCCAATCCGGAAGAGGTAAAAGCACTTGCAAAGAATGTTCAAAAGGCCTTGGGGGTAAAACCCAAAAATATCTGGCAGAGTCTCAGGCTTGCAATGACCGGGAAACTTGAAGGGGTAGGCATAGATGTTCTCCTCTCTGTCCTTCCAAAGGATAGAGTTCTCTACAGGATAAACAGGGTTCTTTCAGCACTTGAGGGTGCAAAGGCTTAAAATTGTCTTCCATGGAAGATCTGATCAGAACCGTTAAGGAAAACGTCAAAGATGGATATGAGTTTGAAATCTTCTTTCAGAGGGTTAAGAAACTAAAAGTAGAAACCTCCCAAGAGACTCTGGAGACACTATCTACCTCTGAAGAGATGGGTGTCGGCCTGAGGGTTTTGAAGGACAAACGCGTAGGTTTTTCTTACGTGTCAAATCCCGACAGAGACTCTATTAAAGATGCCCTAAAGCGTGCTCAGGAGATGTGTGATCTTCAAGAGCCTGATGAGGGAAACCTGTTTAACTGTGATCTTAGAACTTCCGACGTTGAATCTCCTTATGACAGAGAAGGTTTAGAGAGGGACATAGAAGCTAAGATAGAGATCCCGCTTTCTATGGAAAAGAAAGCTAAGGAGTTAGATCCGAGGGTAAAGGGTGTAAGAAAATCCTCCTACACGGAGGGTGAGTTCGAAGTGGCTCTTTACAATTCCTGTGGTCTTGAGTTCGCATACAAAGGGTCCTTCTTCAGCGCCATGATCTCAACCCTCGCTCAAGAGGGACAAGACTCTGCCATAGCTTGGGAATATAGAGCTTCGAGGTATTTAAGAGATTTAGATGTGGATGCCTTAGTAAAAGATGCGGTGTTCAAAAGCACTTCCCTTTTAAACCCTCAAGAGTTTAAAACTAAAACTACAAACGTTCTATTCTTCAGAGAGTCATTTGCAATGCTACTTGAGGCCTTTGTTCCCATGTTCTTGGGAGATAGCCTCGTTAAAGGCAAAACCCTCCTCGCAGGTAAGAAAGGGGAAGAGGTAGCAAGTGAACTCCTCACTCTGATAGATGACGGAACGCTCGATAGAGGTTTTGCAACAGGGCCATACGATGCGGAAGGGGTTCCCAAAAGGCGAAAGTTTTTAATAAAAAACGGGAGGTTCGAAGGCTTTTTACACAACCTATACAGTGCCAAGCTTTCAGGTGAAGAATCTACGGGAAATGCGGAAAGGAGTTCTTATAAATCCGTGCCTTCTTGCGGTATAACCAATCTTTATGTAGAAAGGGGAGGTTCTTCCCTTGAAGAGTTGATAGCTATGGAAGATGAGGTTTTCCTCGTTCTGGAACTGATGGGTCTTCACACCGCGGACCCCATATCGGGTGAATTTTCTTTGGGAGCCTCCGGTGTCTTGTTTAAAAACGGGAAACCTAAGCACGCGGTCAGAGGTGTTACCGTTGCGGGAAACATCTTGGATCTGTGGCATAAAATAGTAGGAGTGGGGGAAGACCTTGAGTTTTACGGAAACGTAGGGTCTCCCTCCGTGCTCGTTAAAGACATAACCGTCGGGGGGAGTTGATATGAGAAAGCTGTTCGTTTTCTTCCTTTGGCTCTTCCTACTGCTCTTTGTCCTTGCATCTTTTTACATCTCCTTTACCGCATACCTATACGAAAGGGATGCAAAACTCCTATCTAACGTAAGTGCCTTCTTCATAGGGGTTCAAGCAGGCAGAAGTAACATAAGCCTTCCCTATCCCGAATACACGGTGATCATATTCAACAAAAGGAGCGAAGGAAAGGTGACAAGCTCCAATGTGGGTTCGCCGGTCGCAAGAGAGAATTACGTTCACATAACCATGCCTATAGGTGAAGATGTTCTCTACATGTATGTGAAAAAAATAAACTTCAGGGACTACATAGCTTTTGTTTCCAACAAGCCTCTTTACATAGGACTCCTTACGGTAAGCCTTCTTCTTTATATGAGTATATTTTACTTTACCCTCAATGAGCTTCAAACCGTCAGGCAGGAAGAGACCATCTCGGAACTTCTGGGCAAGCTAAAAGCTCTCAGGCTCACCCTCGCTACTTTCAAGGTCATCCCGGAAGAAAGTCTTGAAGAAATGAAGAAGATAGTTGATAGTATTCTTAAACAGAAAACTAAGTGAGGTGGTGGGGATGAAAGTTCTTGTGGTTTCTTTTGACAAGACTCTCACCGAAG
>WFYK01000050.1 GCA_015490105.1 Aquificaceae bacterium
CTACCTTTGATGAGCCACCGGAAAGGCACATGCAGGTGGCGGAGATAGTCGTTGAAAAGGCCAAAAGACTTGTAGAGCTCGGAAGGGACGTGGTTATCCTCCTTGACTCCATGACCAGATTTGCAAGAGCTTCAAACGCAGTTACCCCGCCCACGGGAAGGGTCCTATCGGGAGGTATAGAAGCGACCGCTCTCCAAAGGCCAAAGAAGTTCTTTGGAGCTGCGAGGAATATAGAAGAGGGAGGTTCCCTTACGATCATAGCTACCGCCCTTATAGAAACAGGTTCGAGGATGGACGACGTTATATACGAGGAGTTTAAAGGAACGGGTAATATGGAGATACACCTTGACAGGAAACTCATGGAAAGGAGAGTGTTCCCCGCTATAAACATAGAGAAGTCGGGAACAAGGAGAGAGGAACTCCTTGTGGAGCAGTGGGAACTTCAAAGGATGTGGGTTTTGAGGAAGTTCCTTGCTACTATGGACCCGGTGGAAGCTATGGAATTCTTGCTTGACAAGCTAAAGCGCTTTAAAACCAACAGGGAGTTTCTCAAAGCTATGAACGCCTGATTCTTCCAAGTTTTTCGTATATCTCCTTCAGGGGTAAACGATAGTAGATGGGTCTTCCGTGAGGACAGACGTGAGGGTTTTTTAATTCTTTCCATAGGTTTAAAAGACTTTCTGCCTTTTCCTTGGAAATTTTAGTTCCTGCTTTGATCGCTTGCCTACAGGCAACGTCTTCGGAACCCGTTTTTTCGAAAAGTATTCTTTCCTCCAGAAGATGCTGATCGAAGAAGTAAAGATAATCTCCTCGCTGAGCAACGATCAAAGTATCTTCCACAATTCCTACAAGCTTTATATCTGTGTCGTAGCGTCCTATCTCTTGAGAAAGTAGGGAGGGAAGATCAGGATTCTTAGGAGCTTCAAGGTATGTTCTCAAGAGTTCAAGAACCTTCCTTTCCTTAATAAACTTTATCTCTCTCTTTTTTGGATGGACGTTGACCTCTACTAAAATTGGCTGAATTTCTATGAAGATAACTCCTAAGGTTTTATACCCGAGGATTTTTCTAAGGAGTTCCTTTATGGACTTAGCTTCCACGGGACGCGAGTTTACAAATACCCAAAACTTACCTTTGGAAACGTTTCTCAAGGTATACAACCTGAACTTAAACATACCTGTATCGCCTTCGGTTAAGCTAACGTCCCCTCCCAGTATTTCCGAAACCCTTTCTATTTCCGAAGATGGCTTAAGAGAGATCACTTCCCTGCCGTTTGAAATTACCTTAAAGCCCACGTTCGGATTGGCCAAGGCAAGTTCCTTTAGGGTTTCGATAATTTTCCTCAGCTCCGTATCTTCCTTCTTGAGGAACCTTCTCCTTACGGGCAGGTTATAGAAAAGATCAGTAACTTCAACCTGTGTTCCTACCGGAAGGCCCCGTGTTCTTTTGGAAACGATCCTCCCGCCTTCAACCTCTATTTCGACACCAAATGTCTCTTGAAAAAATCTGGAGGCTATTTTCATCCTGCTTACTTTAGAAATAGCGTGCAGAGCTTCACCTCTGAAGCCGTAGGTTTCTATGGAAAGAAGATCTTCCTTTTTCTCTATCTTGCTCGTAGCTCCCGCTAATATAACTTTTTCTATGTCATCGGGATGGATACCCTTGCCGTTGTCTGCTACTAAGATGTAGTTTTTCCCTCCTTTTGAAAGTTCCACCTGTATTTCCGTTGCTTCCGCGTCTAAGGAATTTTCCACGAGTTCTTTGACTACATCCGCAGGTCTTTCTATTATTTCTCCCGCAGATATAAGTGACCTTACTTCCGGTGGAAGGACTTTTACAAACATCTACTTCTGCTGTGGCAGATCTTGATCCGCCCTCCTGTATGGCACGGGGATGTATTGAACCGAAGGAGGCTGTGCACCCATAGGCTGATCGTATAGATCCATCAGGGCATACACCTCTTCGGGGACATCTGTGCTAATCTTCAAACCTAAACTTCTTAAATAATCCACCGTTAGGGGATAATCGTGAGTAAACTTTCCAACCGCAAGCTCTTCCGCGATCTTAGAAGCCTGTTCAGGAGACATACCTTTGGAAGTCAAGAGCTTTTGAAGGTAATCCTTCATCTGATCTATAGCTTTTCTGGATACATCCGCAAGGATTAAGGTCTGGTCATCTATATCTTTAACTTCCTTTTGTTCCAGAACTTTCAAAATAGAAGCTGCGGGCATCTGTCCTATTTGCGGGTCTACTGGACCTAAAACCGCGTTTTCATCCATTATTATTTCATCCGCTGCAAGGGCTATAAGCGTCCCTCCACTCATAGCATAGTGAGGGATAATTACCCTAACGGGGGCTTTGTGTTTTGCAAGGGCGTTGGCTATTTGAGTAGCTGCGAGGGCAAGACCTCCGGGTGTGTGTATTATGAAGTCTATGGGCATATCATCGGGAGTCATCCTTATTGCCCTTAAAACCCTTTCGCTGTCTTCTATGTTTATAAATCTGAAGATGGGTATACCGAGAAATCCCATGGACTCTTGCCTGTGGATCATCGTAATTACCCTACTCCCTCTTTTCTTTTCTATTTCCCTTATAGCATTCTCACGGGCCCTTTGCAGAGACATCTTCCTTATCCACGGACTCATTATCAGCAGAAAAATGAACAAAAACCACATCAAGTTGAACATGTAAGAGAAAGGATCGTAAGGAACCATCTCTCGCCCTCCAGAGAATAGTATAAGATTTCCTTATTAGATATTAAAAGAGCTATTAAGTTTACACAAAACCTCTTTCAACTCCACACGGCAGATTAGAAACACATCCTGACACCACCCCAATACTGGGAATATCCAAACTTTCAACTCCACACGGCAGATTAGAAACAC
>WFYK01000051.1 GCA_015490105.1 Aquificaceae bacterium
ACGTTGGATAGTGTTTTTTCATACACCCTGTCCTTTGGAGCTACTACAACTACCGGCATCTTGTCGTCTATGAGTGCTATCGGCCCGTGTTTCATCTCCCCCGCGGGATACCCTTCCGCGTGAATGTAGGAAATCTCTTTTAGCTTTAGCGCGCCTTCAAGGGCTATCGGGTAGCTTAAGTATCTGCCCAAGTATAGAAAATCTTTGACCTTTAGAAACTCTTCCGCGACCTTCTCCACCTCCTCGGAGGAGTCTAAGACAGCTTCTATCTTCGACGGAACGGAAGACAAGGCTTTTATGAGGGCTTCCTTCTCTCCCGAGGAGCTTATAGCTAAGAAGTAAAGGGCTGTCAGCTGAGCGGTGAAGGTTTTTGTCGCCGCTACGCCTATTTCAGGTCCCGCATGTGTGTGAAGGGATATGTCGGATTCTCTGTCGATCGAACTTCCCACCACGTTTACAACCGCTAAGGTGGTAGCTCCCTTTTCCTTTGCATGGTTCATAGCAAACTTGGTATCTATTGTCTCCCCAGATTGAGAAACACCGATAACAAGATCCTCTTCAGAGATAGGGAAATCTCCGTATCTGAACTCGGAAGCGTAAACTACCTCGGTAGGAACCTTAGCATACTTTTCTATCCAAAACTTCCCCACGAGACCCGCGTGGTAAGAGGTCCCGCAAGCTATTATCAGGATCCTTCTAAAACCTTTTAGATCTACTTCTTCGGGCGGACTTGCCAGAAGCCCTCTTAGGGTATCGCCTACCGCCCTCGGCTGTTCGTATATCTCTTTAAGCATAAAGTGTTTGAAACCTCCCTTTTCCGCGGAGATAATGTCCCAAGGGACGACCATAACCTCTTTAACGACGGGGTTCCCTTCAAAGTCGTATACGTTTACCCCTTCAGGTGAAATATCCGCTATCTCCCCGTCATCTAAGGTTATCACTTTGCGCGTGTAGGGAAGTATTGCGGGAATATCCGATGCGAGGAAGTTTTCCCCTTCCCCTAAGCCTATTACCAGAGGGCTTCCGAGCTTTACACCGATAACCCTGTTAGGTTCGCGTGAGGTTATCACAGCGAAAGCAAAAGCACCTTTGAGTTTCTTTACTACTTTTAGAACCGCGGAAAGAAGATCGCCTTCGTAGTTTAAAGCTATAAGGTGGGCTATTACCTCCGTGTCCGTCTCCGATTTGAATTTTATACCCTTTTTTTCAAGCTCCTCTTTAAGCTCCAAGAAGTTTTCCAAAATACCGTTGTGAACGACCGCAAACTCGCCCTTTTCGTCTGTGTGCGGGTGGGCGTTTTCGAGGCAAGGCGCCCCGTGGGTAGCCCAGCGCGTGTGTCCTATAGCGGTTTTACCTTTGAAGGGCTTTCCCCAAAGACTCTTTATAAGCTCCCTGATTTTACCGACCCTTTTTTCTACCTTGAGCTGTCCGTTTTCTATTATTGCAACACCTGCGGAGTCGTAACCCCTGTATTCGAGCCTTTCAAGACCTCCAAGGATAAGAGGCAAAGCCTCTTCTTTTCCCGTGTATCCTATAATCCCACACAAAGCTTTATACCTCTATTTTTGCGTAGCGTTTTCTCCCCTCCTCAAAAAGATCTCCCCCGTGGCAGTCGTTAGCAACTATTACGGGAAAATCCTCCACGTAAAGGCGTCTTATAGCTTCTGTTCCGAGATCCTCGTAGGCTATCAGTTCCGAAGACTTTATGTGCTTTTGCAGTAGCGTTGCAACCCCCCCTACCGCTGCGAAATAAGCAGCCTTGTAAACCTTTAAAAGATCCTTTACCTTTTGAGACCTATAACCCTTTCCTATCATCCCTTTAAGGCCGAGCTTAAGCAAGGGCTCCACGTATTTGTCCATCCTTATGGCGGTGGTGGGACCTGCAGAGCCTATCACCTGACCGGGTTTAGGAGGGGTCGGTCCAACGTAGTAGATGATTTGACCTTTGAGATCCACGGGCAGGCTCTCACCTCTTGAAAGGGCTTCTACCATCCTCTTGTGTGCCGCGTCTCTGGCGGTGTAAATGTAGCCCGTGATCAGGACCTTGTCTCCTGCCCTTAGACTCTCTACAACCTCATCGGTTAGCGGCGTAGTTATACGCTTGTCCATGTTAAAATTATAAGGGCTTTAATAAATTCAGGAAACTATCACCATAAAAAGCGGGGGGATCAGGAAGCTTTAAAAGAAAAACTTAAGGATCTCTTTAACATAGCGTCCGCTGTAGACTCACTGATAGACAAGCTCAAGATGAACCTTTGAAGATATAATAGGTTGTTAGGAAAGGAAGGAGGCCGGCGGAATGAACTATCACCCTCTGGTGATCTACTTCACGGTAGGATTCCTGATAGGTAGTTTCGGTGCTTACTTGCTTTACTATACCTTTTTCTACAGAAGAAACTTTGTCTTTTACTACGCACTAACTAACCACGCCCTTGCGAGTGTGTTTTCCATATTTGCGGTTTTAACCGGACTTGCGGTCGCAGGGACCCAATACGTTCAGCAGAAGGCTCCTTTTATATTTTTGTTTCCCCACAAGTGGCTCGGACTTCTCCTTAGCCTCTACACGATTTTGACCTTTGCCCTTTTGTGGATAAAACAAACGGAACTGGGCAGAAAGTGGGGCATAGCAATTTCGTTTGTGGGGTTTGCTTTGGCTTTCAGCGTTCTGATCTTCGGGTGGCTGTTGCGATTGATCTTCTTCTGAGGAGAACTATCTTTTAGGCTATGTTGGAGAAGTTCGAGATCCTAAGGTCCTATAGGGGACCATCTCATATAAAGGAACTCTCTTACGAGGAACTTGAAAAACTGGCCCAAGAGGTTCGAGACTACATAATAGAGGTGACCTCAAAAAACGGTGGACACGTAGGGCCTGGCCTTGGCGTCGTAGAACTTACCATAGCTCTTCTGAGGGTCTTCGATCCACCTAAAGACACGATCGTTTGGGATATAGGACACCAGGGTTATCCTTGGAAGATACTCACCGATCGAAAAGAGAAATTCCCTACCCTCAGGCAATACGGGGGTATAGCGGGCTTTTTAAGAAGGGAGGAAAGTCCCTACGATGCCTTCGGGGCAGGGCACAGCTCCACCTCCATATCCGCCGCACTCGGCTTTAGGGTTGCAAAAGACTTAAAAGGTGACGACAGCTATACGGTTGCTGTTATAGGCGACGGAGCTATGACCGCGGGTATGGCTTTCGAAGCTCTAAACAATGCGGGACACCTCAGACCCGATAGGTTTATCGTGATCCTCAACGACAACGAGATGTCCATATCTCCGAACGTAGGGGCAATATCCACTTACCTAAACAGGATCATTAGCGGACATTTTGTCCAAGAAACCCGTCAGAAGATAAAGAGCTTGCTAAAGCACCTGGGGGAGACACCGGTCAGGTTTATGAAACTGACTGAAGAGTTCCTAAAAGGTCTAATCTCCCCAGGTGTGATCTTCGAAGAGCTTGGCTTCAACTACATAGGGGTGCTCGACGGACATGATCTGAGATCTCTCGAAGATACCTTAAGCAACGTAAAAGACATAAAAGGGCCCGTGCTGGTTCACATAGTAACCAAAAAAGGAAAAGGTTATGCACCCGCGGAAAAGGACCCTGTCAAGTGGCACGGTGTTGCACCATACAAGATAGAGTCGGGAACGTTCATAAAGAAGCCTTCCCCTCCTAACTGGACCTCCGTCTTTGGAAAGGCCATAGTGGAGCTCGCAAGAGAGGATGAAAAAATAGTGGTAATCACGCCTGCTATGAGGGAAGGTTCGGGACTTGTAGAGTTTTCAAAGGAGTTTCCCGACAGATTCTTCGATGTTGGTATAGCGGAACAGCACGCTTGCACCTTCGCCGCCGGCCTTGCCTGTGAGGGGATGAAGCCCGTTGCAGCTTATTACTCTACCTTCCTACAGAGAGCTTACGATCAGGTGATCCACGACGTTGCTCTTCAAAACCTTCCCGTCACTTTCGCCATAGACAGGGCAGGTTTAGTTGGAGATGACGGACCCACTCATCACGGCGTTTTTGATCTTTCCTACCTCAGGTGCGTTCCCAACATGATTGTCTGTGCCCCTAAGGACGAACAAGAGCTTAGGGATCTGCTCTACACGGGAATAAACAGCGGAAGGCCCTTTGCCCTTAGATATCCGAGGGGACCCGCTTATGGCATTCCGGTGGAAGGCTTTAACGAAATCCCCATAGGTTCCTGGGAGGAGCTCCTCGAAGGTGAGGAGATAGTGATCTTAGCGGTAGGGTATCCTGTCTACCAAGCTATGAAGGCAGCGGAAAAACTATACAAGGAAGGTGTAAAGATAGGGGTAGTCAACGCACGTTTCGTAAAGCCTATGGACGAAAAACTTTTAGAGGACTTAGCGAAGAGATACGAGATCTTTATAACCGTAGAGGATAACACCGTTGTCGGAGGTTTCGGTAGCGGGGTGTTGGAGTTCTTCGCAAGAAAGGGAATATTCAAAAAGGTAATAAACCTCGGAATACCCGACAGATTCATAGAACACGGAAATCAAAACCTTCTGAGATCAAAAGTGGGAATAGACGCGGAAGGAATAGAGAGAGCTGTGAGAGATATCTTGAGCAAAGAACTCAAATTTAAAGGGTAAAATAAAAGCCTGTGAGGTGGGTTTATCTTCTCATAAGTGTAGCTACCTTGATCTTTTCTTGTGCTCAAAGTGCCAAAGCGCCCATTCACGAGGTTTTGGGTAAAGAAACTCTAAGACTTAAGGTAGTTCTTTTGCCCTCCCAACAAACGGAAACGCTCTATCAGGAGATGGCGGTAAGGGAGGTAGAAAACTCCCTCACGAGAAAGCCAGTGGGAGCGGTTTTAAAAAGTGCCTTCT
>WFYK01000052.1 GCA_015490105.1 Aquificaceae bacterium
ATACCTATGAACTCTTTAGTTTGATCGAAATTCTCATCGGTGTTGAACTTCATCACCTCCGGCCTGCCGAACTCATCTTTCCTTTGAGCTTTCCGGTGGAACTCCGCAACGGTTAAGGCAACCTTCCTTATATCGTCTCGATTTACTTCCTTCAGTCTGTTCTGTAGCAGGGCTTCTTCCGGAATCCTTTTCATCTTGACCGCGTATTCGACCACGTTGCTGTCATCTTCCACCTTCCACCGTCCGTTTACTTCACTTATGGGAACTACACCCAAGTAAACTTCGGGGCAAAGGCGTCTGTTTAGCACAACCTCGCGTTCGCAGTTTTCCTTCCTTTTGTCCAAAGTCGAGTAGTCAAGAAAGCCGAAGTTAACAGGTTTTTTGATCTTGTAGACAATATCTTCGAGGATCAAAACCCACGAGGTGTGGGTTTGAACGATCTTAGCTCCGAGATCACGAGCGAGTATCTCTACAGGGTGTTCTTTGCCCATACGAAAATCATACAACCCTTAGCATGGAGGAGTAAAATCTAATGCCATGAAGGTGAGAATAAACGGTAAGGTTTTTGATATTCCTAAAGGTGTAAGGTTCGGGGAGCTGAGCCACGAGATAGAAAAGGCTGGCATAGAATTTGGTTGCACGGACGGTCAGTGCGGGGTTTGTATCGCACGGGTTCTTAAGGGTCTTGAGTGCTTGAACGAACCCTCCGAGGACGAGGAGGAAACCCTCTGGCGGGTGGGAGCAGCGGACGAGGAAGAGAGGTTAACCTGTCAACTCATAATCGAAGACGAGTCTTGCGATGAGATAGTAATAGAAACCGAAGACTGATGGAATACACCTTTACCTCCTTTCAGAAGGAGGTCCTTGAAAAGGGAGACCTTAAGGTTTTTACTTTAGTTCACGGGGAAGAAGAATACCTCTTTGACGCACTTCTTTCAAAACTAAAGGAGAAGTTTCCCCGAACGGAAGTGATCTCAGGAAGTGATTTGGATCCGGAGACCTTAGCGGATCGTTTGAGAGGATCTTCCCTCTTTGCTCCCGTTTCCGAAAAGGTTGTTGTTATAAAAGATTTCGACACCCTATTGAAAGGTCTCAGAAAAAAGAAGGCTCAGCTCTTGGAAAAAATATTAAAGGGATCTCCCACTAAAGTGGTGGCGATCGTAAGACGGAAACTCGACAAAAAGGATCTTTCCAAAGAACCTCTAAAAAATCTACTTACCTTGGGAGATACGGTAACTCTGAGCAAGGTATCCGCCCAGAAGGTTGCCCAGCTCGTTAAAAGGCGCTTCGAAAGAGAAGGGAAAAAGATAACCGACGAGGCTTTGAAGAGACTCCTTGAACTTTGCGGGACCGATCTTGCGTATCTGAAAGGCGAAGTGGAGAAGATCCTTCTTTTTGTGGAAGGAAAAGAGGTGAGAAAAGAACATGTGGAGAAGGTGTGTTTTCCTTCGGAGAAAGGAGACATATTCAGCTTTGTTGATGCCTTTCTCGGAGGGGATCTGGATAGATCCCTTAGAGAGGTCAAAGCCCTTATAAGGAACGGTTTACATCCCTTGCAGATAGAGAGCGTCCTCGCTACTTATCTTCTCAGGCTAAGAGTCCTTCAGGAACTTATTAAAAGAGGGAAAAAATTAGAAGAAGCCTTTTCCATAGCGGATGTGAAGAACAAGTTCGCTCAAGTAAAGTTCAAAGGTTACCTAAAGAGTGTCAATGAAGAAAGGGTAAAAAGGATGATCTCTAAACTGTCGGAGTTTGACCTAAAGGTCAAGGTAAGCTTCCAAGATCCAGAAAAGGCCCTTTTGGACTTTGTTGTGGCATCCTTAAGGTAGATAGTGATGGGGGGAAAGCGGAGTTTACACTCAAGAGAACTTTCCGTAGTGAACGAGGTATCCAAGGTCCTTAGCGGAGAACTGCCCGTAGAAGAGGCCTTAGGGGAGATTCTTAAGGTTTTATACTCCTTCTGGGATGTTCCTTACAGCTTTGTTGCACTTTCGGACCAGAGCGGACGCTTTCTGAAGATAGTGAAAGCCTTCGGTCTTTCAGACGAGGAAGTAGAGAGAGGGATCTTCAAAAAAGGTGAGGGTATAACCGGAAAGGTTTTCAAAAGATCCATCCCGGTCGTAGTAAGCGACATAGACTCCAACCCCGCTTTCCTAAACAAAACCAAGATCAAGGATAAGCTCAAAGGAGACGAAACCTTAATAGCGGTCCCGGTGAGATCAGGTGGGGACACCTTAGGAGTTCTCGTTATCTTCAAAAGGTTCTCCAAAGGAGAAAGTGTGGAGAGGTGCGTGGAGACCTTGATGATAGTTGGCACTATGCTGGGTATGTTCTGCAAACTCAACGAAAGGTTAGAAAAGGAAAAGCGCGAGTGGGAAGAAGAAAGAAGGATCTTAACGGAAGAACTTCAAAAGAGTTTCAACGTAGAGGGTATGGTAGGAAAAAGCGAAGCATTTCTAAAAACGCTTGAGCTCGTTAGAAAGGTTGCACCTACCGATAGCACCGTTCTCTTAACGGGAGAGAGTGGAACTGGAAAAAGCATGATAGCAAAAGCTATACATTTCTTGAGCCCGCGAAAGGATAAACCTTTCATAACCGTAAACTGCGGTGCAATTCCGGAAAACCTCCTTGAAGCGGAGCTATTTGGATACGAGAAGGGAGCTTTTACAGGCGCTTACACATCAAAGAAGGGAAAGTTCGAGCTCGCCAACGGAGGAACCCTATTCTTAGACGAGATAGGGGACATGCCACTGTCCCTTCAGGTTAAGCTACTTCGGGTTTTGCAGGATAAAGAGATCGAGCGTTTGGGAGGGGAGAAGGTAATAAAGGTAGACGTTCGGATCGTCGCTGCAACTAACAAAAGTTTGGAAGATCTCGTAAAAGAGGGGAAGTTCAGGGAGGATCTCTACTACAGGCTTAACGTAGTTCCCATACGTGTCCCGCCTTTGAGGGAACGTAAGGAGGATATTCCTCTCCTTGTGGATTATTTTCTGAACAAATACAACCGACAACACAGAAAGAACGTCAGGCTAACCGCGAAAGCTTTAGACGCACTCATAGCTTACGACTGGCCCGGAAACATAAGGGAGTTGGAAAATACCATTCAACGTATAGTGGTGATCCACGAAGGTGTAGTTGATTTGAGAGATCTTCCCGCGGATATAGTTTCCCCTCTGAAAGACGTGGGTGATGATCTGGTAGACCTTCCCGCACAGATAGAAGCTACCGAAAGGGAAAAGATCATACAAGCGTTAGAAAAAACCGGATATGTAAAGTCCCGCGCAGCCAAGCTTTTAGGTTACACCCTGCGCCAGCTCGACTACAGAATAAAAAAATACAAGATACCCATCAAGAAGTTTTAACAGCACATACACAGGTAAAGCCTGCCTCCTTTATAAAACCATCAACGACCTTACCTTCCACTTCCCTCTCATCTTGAGGATCCCCCAAAAGAGCGGACCTTACCTTATCTATTCGAAAGCCTCCCCTTTTAAGAAACACTCCAACCTCATCGTAAGAGTAAAAACGTGCGAGCTTGTATATAGGGTGACCCGCTTCGGCTTTCCTTCTGTAAAAGTCCGCCCACGGGCTCTCAGAAAGAACGAGACCCAGAATTAATCTCCCCTTCTCCTTTAAAACCCTTCCGCATTCTCTTAAGACTTCAAGGGGATCTTTTACAAAACAGAGGGTTACCAC
>WFYK01000053.1 GCA_015490105.1 Aquificaceae bacterium
ATATAATCTTATCAGCTTTCCGAGATTGTCCTGTATTTTTGAGAATCTATAAGCTATTTGATCTAAAAATGGAACCAATTTATCGTTGCTCAAAATGGTTTCTACTTTATGACCGTTCAAAGGCATTCCGACTTTGTTATTAAGTTCTTTGAAAGCAAATTCTAATCTTTTCAGATGTTTCTTAGTTTCTTCATATAGAAGTTGGTATCTAGCTTCTTGATTCAGAGTTCAACTCCTGTTTTGAGGGCTTCTCTTTCTATAGGTCTTTTTGGGTTCTCCTGAAGGACTACATCTATTCTCTGGTCTCCGATCTTGAGTTTGAGTTCTACGAGGAACTTTATCTGCTTATCAAGAAGATTTTTTCTCTCCGCGGGAATTATGTAGACGTCTATATCCCCACCCCTTTTCATGGGATCAGCTCTGCTCCCGAAAAGGAAAACTCTCGTGCCTTTGCCAAAGACTTCTTCCGCTGTCTCCTTTATGGCTTTTATTTCAAAGTCGCTCAGTCGAACGGGTTTACGTGAAGTCTTCATGAGTTCTTATAGCCTTGAGTAGTTCTTTGACGGCTAATATATTCTCCCCCATCCTGTTTGCTATCTCCTCAGCTATCTCTTCCCTGTAGGTGTGGACGGTGAGGTTGCGGTCTTCGACCATTCTGAGGAGCTTTCTGGTGAGGTCTTCTGAGATGTAACCCGCTGAGAACAGCTCTCTTATGCAGGACCTCGGAGACCTGCAGGTGATGCCTTCCCTCCTTAAGAACTCCTTTATCGCCTTCCACATTATCTCGAAGGTAAACTCAAACCTCTGGATCACCGAATCTCTGTAGAAAGGGTAGTCTTCGGACCCTTTGGAGGATCTCATCTTAGTGTAAGCTTCCTCAAGTCTCATGAGGGCTTTTTCGAGGTCCTTTACCGCTCTCTCAGATCTATCCAAACTTTTCCTTCCTTTTCTATCTCACGTCTCAGGTCCGGGGGAGCCTTTGAAAGTATGAGAAGATCTACCTTCTGCGGGAGTTCGGACTCTTCTATGATCTCCTTAAGCTCTTGCAAGAGATCCTCTATATCCGCGTCCGTATCTATGGCTATGTCCACGTCCGAATGGACCGTATGGTCTCCCCTCGCCCTCGACCCGAAGAGTAAGACTCTTCCCTTCACACCTTTAGATCTCAGAAAACCCTCGATAAAGTTCCTGAGGTCTTCAACCGTTGATATCTTCACACCTCTTCTCCTCTCAGCTGAAGAGCCTGTGCGAGATGCTCCGGTCCTATGAGTTCGCTGCCTTCAAGGTCCGCTACCGTCCTTGCTACTTTGAGGACCCTGAAGTAACCTCTCCCTGTAAGGTTGAGTTTTTCTACCGCGGACCTCAGGAGACTCTTTGCTTCTTCCTTCATCATGCTAAGGCAGAACTTCTCCACCTCTTTATTCGTCATCCTGCCGTTGAAGTCCGTCTCAGAGTTTTTGAACCTCTCCTTTTGAATTTCGTAAGCTCTCAGGACCCTCTCGTAAACTTCCTTTGATGTCTCACCCTTGGTGGTCTTTATGAGGTCCTCCTTTTTTACGGGATTTACCCAGACTTTGAGGTCTATCCTGTCCTTTATGGGACCTGAGACCTTCGAGTTGTAAGCTCTTATCTGGTTTTTTGTGCAGGTGCATTCCCTCGAAGGATCACCTAAGTTTCCGCAAGGACACGGGTTCTGCGTTGCTATTAAGGTAAAGCGGGCGGGGAACCTCACCCTCCCTTGGACCCTTGATACATTTACGTAACCGTCCTCTATAGGCTGTCTGAGGACCTCTATGGACCTCCTCGGGAACTCGGGAAGCTCGTCTAAAAAGAGGACTCCCCTGTGGGCGAGGGAGACTTCACCGGGTGTCGGCTGGGACCCTCCGCCTATTAAGGCTACCTCGGAGGAAGTGTGGTGGGGGGACCTGAAGGGTCTTTTTGTGATGAGTCCGCCGTCGAGGAGTCCAGCTACGCTGTAAATCCTGCTGACCTCCAAGATCTCCTCCTCTGTCATGGGAGGGAGTATGGTAATTACCCTCTTTGCTATCATGGACTTTCCTGAGCCTGGTGTTCCGATGAGGAGCAGGTTGTGGGCACCAGCTGCGGATATCTCCAAAGCTTTCTTTACGAGGGTCTGACCTATAACGTCTCCAAGATCAATATCTAACTCCTCACGGTTAAGGTAAGCTTCGGGGTTCGACTTTACGGGTTCTCTCTTTAGCTCCCCTATCAAGAAATCGACCACTTCCTTCAGGTGGCTGAAACCGTAAACCTCTGTTCCTTCGACGAGGGAGCCTTCCAGAGCGTTTTCTCTGGGCAAAACGAACCTTTTAAACCCAGCTTCTTTGAGGGATATGACTATCGGGAGAACTCCGCTTACCTTCGAGAGGGTCCCATCCAAAGATACTTCTCCGAGGAAGACGAACTCGGAGACCCTCCCTTCAGGGACGTATCCTGAGAGGGTGAGGATCCCGACAGCTATGGGAAGGTCGAAGAGGGTCCCTTGCTTTTTTATATGAGAAGGTGAAAGGTTCAC
>WFYK01000054.1 GCA_015490105.1 Aquificaceae bacterium
ATGTCTACACTCCACACCTTGGATGCAAAAGAAACTATAAACAGGATAATCAGTATGTTTAACTTGGAAGTGAGAGACCAAGTAAGGCAGATGCTCGCTGGCACGCTGATAGCTATCTTTTCTCAAAGACTTCTTCCCAGAGCGGACAGGAAGGGATCTATACCCGCGGTGGAGATCTTGATAAACACAGGAGCTATAAAGGAAGCACTTTTAGATCCCGAAAGACTTGAGGAAATCCCTGACCTTATAGCGAAGGGAAGATCCGCTTACGGAACTCAGACCTTCGATCAGCATTTGGAAGAGCTCTACAGGAAAGGTCTCATAGATTTCCATACCGCACTTCTTTACGCTTCCAAGCCTGCGGATCTGGAACTCAAACTCAGGGGAATATCCTCGGGAGAAACTTCTTGGTAGAATGTGGGTTCTCGGAGAACACGATGAGAACTATAAAAAGGCAAGAACTTCCGTATTAAACCTTGTCGGGAACACCCCCCTCGTTAAAATTTCAAAGGTCCTTCCCAAAGACATATCCCCGAATGTGGAAATATACGCCAAGCTCGAAGGCTTCAATCCGGGAGGTTCTGTTAAAGACAGGCCCGCCCTCAGTATGTTTATGCATGCCCTAAAGGAAGGGAAGATAAAAGAGGGCAAGGTAGTTATAGACGCAACATCCGGAAACACGGGGATAGCTCTTGCTATGGTCGGAGCGGCTTTGGGTATTCCCGTAGAACTCGCCATGCCGGCAAACGTGAGTGAGGAGCGTAAGAAGATAATTCAAGCCTTCGGGGCTAAAGTTTACCTTACAGATCCCCTCGAGGGAACCGACGGAGCGATACTCTTCGTTCGCGAAAAGGTAGAAAAAGATCCCGATAGATACGTTTACCTCGATCAATACAACAATCCCGCCAACTGGAAAGCCCACTTTTACTCCACGGGCATAGAGATATGGAATCAAACGGGTGGGAAGGTTACACACTTCGTTGCAGGTATAGGCACGGGCGGAACTGTAATGGGAACGGGAAGAAGGCTAAAAGTTTACAACCCTGAAATACAGGTTATAGGTGTTCAGCCCGCCTACCCCTTTCACGGCATAGAGGGTCTAAAGCACATAGAGAGTTCCATAAAGCCGGGGATATTCGATGAGAACTTTCTCGATAGGACTATCTTTGTAGAAACGGAGGAGGCCTACGAGTGGGCGAGAAGGCTCGTAAAGGAGGAAGCAATATTTGTGGGCCAGTCTTCGGGTGCGGCCCTCTGTGCTTGCATACAGCTGGCGAGAGAACTCTCCGAAAAAGGAGAAAAAGCTCTAATAGTGACGGTATTTCCCGACGGAGGTGAAAAGTATCTAACTACCTCTCTCTTCGAGTAATCTCTCGATTTCCGACAAAACCTTTTCCCACTCTTCGGGACCTTCTACCCAGAGTATCACCTCTTTTGCTTCAAATCTTTCTCCTATACCTACCTTTTTCAAATATGGATGATTCTTGTAGCCTTCAACCAAAACAACATCAAAACCTTCGAAAAATATCTTAGCGAGATAAATAGGATCGTCTCGCTCCTTCGACCAGAGAACTACACCTTCGGGCGAGGATAGGGCCACCCTATTTAGGATCTTTTTCAAGCGGAACGTATCGGAACCTTCCTTGTCAGTCACAGCGTGCCCTTTAGGGTCGTGTTTTATGTATCCGACCTTGTAGCCTCTTTCGGTAAGGGCTTTAGCTATGCGCTCTATAAGGGTCGTTTTCCCACTGTTATGGTAGCCTACGACGGCTACGATCGTCACTCCGCTTCCTCTTCTACCCTTATGACAGTAGGTTCACCTATGACCACGGGGAGGTTCTTTATTCGGTCTAACGCTTCCCTTACACTCAGCTCATAGGCTTTGTGGGTCAAGATAACAAGGGGAACTACAGGTTCTCCTTCTTTACCCGCTATCCTGCAAACCATTTCTTTTTGAAGAACGGAGGCGATACTTATGTTGAAATCCGCAAGAACCCTCGCTATAGAGGCCAGAACACCCGGTTTGTCCGGCACGTTAAATCTTAGGTAATACCTGCTGAAAAAGTTCTTGGAAACCTCTAAAGGGTTTTCCTCCCAGTCAACGGGCGTAACTTCGGTTTTTGATCCCGAGGTTATAGATACCGCGAGGTCTACTATGTCCGAAACTACCGCGGAAGCGGTCGGTTTTGATCCCGCACCTTGACCGTAAAACATCGTTTTTCCTACGAAGTCTCCCTCGATCATCACCGCGTTGTAGACTCCGGATACCTTAGCGAGGGCTTCTTCCGAATGTATAAAGG
>WFYK01000055.1 GCA_015490105.1 Aquificaceae bacterium
ATATAACACGCAGAAACGCATAAACGATCTTGTAACGCGAGTTCAAAAGGAGCTTGAGTATTTGAACATTTACAAAGAAATGAAGATCCATCTCTTGAACGCAGCCATATCCGTAAGAAACCTGATCTTTGATCCCCAAAGTCAGGAAGCCCAGGAGGAGATAAATAAAAACATCCAAGAGTTCATGAACTACCTAAAGATCCTAACCGAAAGGAGTAAAGATCTTGACAAAAGGGAAGCGGAGCTAACCCGTAACCTGGCCTTCTTTACCTATCAGGGAGATTTAGAAACTGTAAAACAGCTCATAGAGCTCGAAGCTTACGAGGAAGCTCAGCAGACCCTCGTTGAACTCGAAAAAGAGGGATTCAAAGATACTATAAACACCCTCGACGAGCTTATCGAGATCCGTATACAAAAGATAGCCCGTGAGCAACAAAAGATGAGGGACGAGATGACAAATGCCACCTACATGACTCTGGGAATAACGATACCTTCGATAGCGGTTATATCCATAATTTTGTTCTTCGTCTCAAGGGGTATCATCAAGAACATAGAAGCCCTATCGAAGAAGGTAGAACTCCTTTCGAGCACAATGAAGTTCTCAGGTATAAAGATAGAAAGATTTAAAAACGAACTTGACAGGTTAGTGGAGTCGCTAAACACCATGATAGGGGACTTGGGAAGGGCTATAGGTGCCATAAAGTCGGTTATGAGCAACGTCGCTAAAGGTGACCTCAAGGTGAGACTCGAAGGGAGGTTCAAAGGGGAGGTCAAGGATCTGGCGGATTACATAAATACCTCCCTCAAGGATCTTCAAGAAGCCTTGCTTCATGTAAAGGAAGGGTTGAACACCATCGTCTCCAGCATAGAATCGTTAAGGGATCATGCGGAAAGTATGGAAAGGGAGAATGAAAACCTCAACAGCTCTATAGCGAGCATAATGACCTCTGTGGATGAAACCTCCGAGGCGGTGAGACAAATCTCCGAAGAGACCCTGCGTGCCCGTAACGTGTCGGACGAAATGCAAAAGTCTATAAGGATAGGAAAGCAAAGAATCAACGAAATGCACGAGTCTATATCCAAGATAGTGGAGGTATCTCAGGAGATAAACTCCATAACAGAAACGATAATAAACATCGCGGAACAAACGAATCTCCTTGCCCTTAACGCTGCGATCGAGGCTGCAAGAGCAGGGGAGCTCGGAAGAGGTTTTGCGGTTGTGGCGGATGAAGTAAGAAGGCTCGCGGAGATCTCGGGAAACGCGGCTAAGGAAATAGCTCAGCTCGTTGAAAAAGCTGTGAGAACCGTAGAAAGAGGGAAAGGGGCCTCCGAAGAGGTGGTAAACAGCTACGCTTCCATAGAAGAGGTGACGAGAGAAATAGCGAGCATAATAGATAGCATAGCAACCGCTATGGAGGAACAAAGCAGGGCTATAGATATAATTCGGGACAATATGGCGGAGATAACCTCTGTGTCAGAGCACGGTATGTCGACCGTGAAGGGCATAGTTGCGGAAATAAGGAAGATAACCGAAACCGCACAAGAGGTAAGGGAAAGAATGAATCAATTTAAGGTGTAGGTGGGCAAGATGGGAAAGTTAAAGCTCAGCTCATTCATTTTCAAGCGAAAGAGGATCAAGGATAAAAACGGCAACGTTGCTTTTTACAGGCTTTGGATCGACAAGCAGGAGGAAAAGCGCGAACCCGTAGACAGGAACTCCCTCCTTCTTCACCTGATATCCAACTACTCTCCCGATCTGGAAGCTAAGATCACTGACGGTATCAGGGTAATAGTGGACGTTCCCGCGGACATGGTAGCTTCAAAATCACTCCTTACCGCTTTAAACCCCCAAAAATTTGTGATCAACGCTTGCTATCCGAGGAGAAATCTCACCCCTAAGCACTACGAAGCCCTTCAAGAAAGCGTGCCCATGTATAGAGAACAGGGGTTTGAATTTTCCGTAGATAAAACCCTCTTCAGAGCAAAACCCGAGTTCTACAGATCTTTTAGCGACTATATCTCTTACATTTTTTCCGACGAACCCATAGAAGTCCCCCAGGGAAAAAAGCTTATCCTGTGTTCTGAGGTTGACTCTTGGGAGTTTGACTACGTTTGTGACGGTGACTACGAAGACGTTTATGTGGTAACGTCCCTCAAGCACCTTCAAGGGACGCTCTCGAAACTTATGAGCCTTCTTGCGGAAGAAGCCCCTCTCGATGCGATAGTGGAAACCATCAAGGGAGACCCGGCTCTCGTTACAAAACTCCTTCAATACGTTAACTCCCCTCTTTTCCCTCACAGGAAGGAGATTCAAAACATAGCAACCGCGGTCAATTACTTGGGACTTGAGAACCTTAAGAAGTTTATAACCGCGGTTTGGATGTCGAGGTTTTTCGGTCAAGATCCCGCCTTCGTAGAGTTTATGAAGGAGGTGCTCTTCAACGGCTTCTTCCTTGAGGCTTTCGCGAAAAAGATAAAGGGCTACGGCAGAGATGAACTGTTCTTGGCGGGTATGTTCTATAAGATGCCCGAGGCGTTCGGAGTTGACATGAAAACCTTTCTCAGTTCCGTTCAGGTTCCTGAAGAAATAGTAAAAGCCTACGAGGACAAAAATCTCGAAGGTTTCCTTAAGATGATAGACGCTTTGGGCAACCCAGACGATCTAAAGGAAGTAGCTAAAAAGTTGGGTATAAGCTTTGACGAGGTCAAAGAAG
>WFYK01000056.1 GCA_015490105.1 Aquificaceae bacterium
ACTAAGATAAGAAACAGGGCCCTCATTTGGCCAATCTCCTCAAGTTCTCAATTATTTTTTCTGTCATCTCTTGGGTTCCTACCTTCTTAGCCCCTTCGGAGTAAATGTCGGGTGTTCTGTAGCCTTGCTTTAAGGTTTCATCTATAGCTTTCTCAATAAGAGCGGAGGCTTCATCCATGTTGAAGGAATACTTTAGCATCATACCTGCGGAGAGGATCGTGGCTATTGGATTCGCTATGCCTTTTCCCGCTATGTCAGGAGCGGATCCGTGAACGGGCTCGTATAGGGCGTATCGATCTCCGACGCTCGCGGAGGGAAGCATACCCAAGCTTCCTACTACAACACCCGCTTCGTCCGAGAGGATATCACCGAAGATGTTACCCGTTACGATCACATCAAAGGAGTTCGGTCTCCTCACCAACTGCATTGCACAGTTATCTACATAAAGGTGCTCTACCTCCACCTCAGGGAAGTTCTTTTTTTCCTCTTCTACTATGTCCCTCCAGAGAGCACTCACCTCAAGAACGTTGGATTTGTCAACGCTGGTTAGCTTTTTCTTTCTCTTGAGGGCTATCTCAAAAGCCTTTCTTACCACCCTCCTTATCTCATCCTCCGTATACTTCATGGTGTTTACACCTACACGTTTTCCATTTTCTTGAAATATTCCCCTCGGCTCGCCGTAGTAGACGTCTCCCGTGAGCTCCCTTACAACGATCATATCCGTGCCTTTTACCACCTCCTCTTTCAAAGGTGACGACTCGATCAGAGGATCCCAAACCTTTGCGGGGCGCAGGTTAGCGTAGAGATCGAGCTCTTTCCTTATACGCAGGAGTCCCTTCTCAGGTCTTTTATCGGTGGGTAGGTTGTCCC
This sequence comes from Aquificaceae bacterium, assembly GCA_015490105.1. GTDB lineage: Bacteria > Aquificota > Aquificia > Aquificales > Aquificaceae > Hydrogenivirga. Next base: position 871 of record WFYK01000056.1, read on the forward strand.
ACTTAGGTCCCCCGACCGCACCGAGCAGGACCGCATCGGATCTTTTGCAAAGTTCCAAAGTCTCTTCCGGCAGAGGTGTCCCCTTTTCGTCTATGGCTCTTCCGCCGATGAGCCCTTCCTCGTAAGAGAAGTCCACACCGAACAGCTCAGCAACAACGTCAAGAACCCTTAGTGTAGCGTCCACTATCTCGGGACCTATTCCGTCTCCTTTTAGAACCGCTATCTTATACGTCTTCATGAAGTCCATTTTAGAATATTCACGAGGGAGGGAAAGAGTGAAAAGGAAGGTTCTTATACTTCTCTTGATTCCCCTTTTAGTTTTGTTCGCGTTGGGTATTTTTCAGATATACACCGAACGGAAAGCAAAAAAAGAGATAGATACCTTTTTAAAAGATCAAGGTCTCGACGATGTAGTTAGTTATTCAGACGTTAGCTATTCACCTTTTACCGGCACGTGGACACTTCACAACGTCACTTTAACTCTTCAAGGAGAAACGGTAAAGATAGACAAAGTTATCCTTCACGAGGTAAGTGACTATTCCTTGCACGTCACCGCGGAGGGCATCAGGGGGTTGATCCCGGAAGGTAAGGATACATTGTGGCACCAGCTCCACTACGATGAAGTATTGGTAGATTTAGACTTTAAAGGCTCCCTGAACTTGGAAAAGGAAGAAGCGATCTTAGATCACCTCTCTTACTCGATCAGGGACGCTCTGGAGCTTAAACTGAGCGGAAGGTTCTTGGGTATAACGGAGGAGGTTCTAAACATCCTAAAAGAGGAGAAAAATCCCGAAAATTTGGCCCAAATCTTTTACCTTATCAAGGTATCTCAAGCGGTTCTATCCGTAAGAGATTTGGGGATCGTAAGAAGGATCGAAACTTCGGAGGAAGCCAAGAAAAGTTTTCAGGAGCTGGAAGCGAAGTTACCCGAAGACCTAAAAGAAGCCTTCAACAAATTCTTGGAAGAAGGCGGGAAGATCACGCTTACATTCAATCCAGAACGACCGGTCAGACTCGGCCAGATCGTTTTCGTTTTGATGACAGCAGAGGACCCCTTGAGGGCTTTAGATGTTGAGATCTCCCACGAGCGGTCTCCTTGACCTTCGGAGGTATAGGTCGTAAATTAGAAGAGCCTATGAAGGTTGTTTTTGATAGAGAGCTTATCAAGAAATACGACAAGCCCGGTCCCAGATACACCAGCTACCCTCCCGCTACGGAGTTTACCGAGGAAGTGGGACCTGAAGATTACAAGGTAAAGCTTTTAGAAAGCAACGAAAGGAAAACCCCCCTTTCCCTATACTTTCATATTCCCTTCTGTGAAAGCGGATGCTATTACTGCGGGTGCAACATAATAATCTCCCACAGGAAAGGAATAGAAAGACCCTACCTTGAAAGGGTCTACAGGGAGATGAACATGCTTTCACAGATAGTAGACACAAGCAGACCCGTAGAACAGCTTCACTGGGGAGGAGGAACGCCTAACTATCTTACGGAGGAAGAGATAGAAGAATTCATGGCAAAGATCCGTGAGAACTTTAAGTTTTCGGACGATGCGGAGATTTCCATAGAGATAGATCCCAGATACGCTACCGACAGCCAGCTCGAGACGATAAAGAGGGTGGGCTTTAACAGGATAAGTATGGGCCTTCAGGATCTGGATGAAAAGGTCCAAAGAGCGGTAAACCGCATACAACCTTATTCGCTGATGAAAGATACGATGGAAAAACTCAGAGATCTTGGGTTTGAGAGTATCAACATAGATCTCATTTACGGTCTTCCCTTTCAAAGCAGGGAGTCCTTCAGGAGAACGGTTCAGAAGGTTATAGAACTTTCCCCAGACAGGGTAGCGGTCTATAGTTTTGCTTACGTTCCGTGGGTAAAGCCCATTCAAAAGCACATAGATCCTTCAACCTTACCCTCCCCTGAGGAGAAGCTCTCCATCCTCGAAATGGTGATAGAGGAGTTTCAGTCCGCAGGCTACGTTTACATAGGTATGGATCACTTTGCCAAACCCGAAGATGAACTTGCCAAAGCTCAAAGGGAAGGAAAGCTTTGGAGAAACTTCCAAGGTTATACCACACGCAAAGGGGTTGAACTCTTAGGTATAGGTGCCACTTCCATAGGTATGCTATACGATGCTTACTTTCAAAACTACAAAACCCTGAGAGAATACAACGAGGCGGTGGATTCGGGCACACTTCCCACGATGAGAGGTTACATTCTAAACGAAGATGATCTCATAAGGCGGGAAGTGATAATGGACATAATGTGTAACTTGGGCGTGTCTTTTGAAAGGATAGACAAGCTCTTCGGGATAAAGTTCGAAGACTACTTCGAGAAAGAGCTCGAAGACCTCAAAGAGATCCAAGAAGATGGCCTCGTGGAGATAAAAGACCGCAGGATCAACATCCTGCCCGTCGGCAGGCTCCTTATCAGAAACGTGGCCATGGTCTTTGACGCTCATTTAAGGAACAAAAAAGATCTCAAGTTTTCCAGAACCATATGAGGGAGGTTCTGAAGGTAGAGTCTCTTTCAAAGGTGTTCTTCAGGAAAAAGGGAATTTTTAGAAAGGAACCCTTTTATGCTCTTAGGGATGTTTCCTTCAGCTTAGGGGAAGGGGAGATCTTAGGTCTCGTAGGGGAATCGGGTAGTGGAAAATCGACCATAGCAAAGATTATCGTTAGGCTCGAAAAACCCACGGAGGGAAGCGTATATTTGATGGGCAAAGAGGCCCGTTCTTTCGGAAAGGAATACACTAAATATGTCTCTATAGTCTTCCAAGATCCGAGAACTTCTCTAAACCCGAGGATGAAAGTCAAGGATATAATCTCAGAACCCTTAGAGGTTCACAGGGTCCCGAACAAGGAAGAAAGGGTAAGGGATCTTCTTAAAAAGGTTCACCTGAGTGAGGAACTTGCTCAGAGAAAGCCTGAAGATCTGTCCGGAGGGCAAAGGCAAAGGGTTGCTATAGCACGGGCCTTGGCTTTGAACCCAAAGGTGGTAGTTGCGGATGAGCCTACAGCATCCTTAGACGCTTCCGTGAGGGTAGGTATCTTAGAGCTATTTTTAAACCTCAAGGAGGATGGTATAAGCACACTACTTATAACCCACGACATGAGGGTCATAGAGAGGGTAGCGGATAGGGTAGGCGTTTTATACGGTGGTAGACTTTTTGAGTTAGGGAATAAAGAGGAGGTCTTGAATAGCCCCATGCATCCGTATACGAAGTTTCTTCTATCTTCTGTTCCCGTGAAGCACCCAAAAGATCGCAAACCCGTTGATTTGGAAGAGGCACCTCAAAGTATCCCGCAAAAGGGATGTCCCTTTGTGCCAAGGTGCTCGGAGGCAAAATCCGAGTGCGAATATACCCTCAGGAGGGTCCGGATAGATGGACGCATCGTCCAGTGCAATCTATACTGACCTGCTGGTTTTTATCTTCCTTCTATTTGCCTCCGGTTTCTTCGCTTCCTCGGAGGTGGTTTTCTTCAGCGTGAGCAAGCCCTTCTTAATGAAATACTCCCAAAGCAGGTTCTATCCAATTCTTATGAAGCTTATCTCCAAGCCCAAGGAGGTTTTGATCTCCATACTCATAGGAAACGAGCTCGTAAATGTCTTGATCTCTTCCTACGGTGCCAAGGTATTTACCGATCTTATGGGCAAGGGAGGGGCTTTTATTTCCGCGGTCTTAATGTCTACCTTAATATTCATATTCGGTGAAACCCTCCCAAAAAATGCGGTTCTTCCTATAGCGGGAAGGCTTTCTCTAATTTACGCCCCTATATTCTATGTCTTTCACAAAGTAATCCTTCCCATAAGAGCTTTACTGCTTTGGCCCGTAAGGGGACTCCTTGAGAGGCTCGGCGTTTACATAAAGGAGGAGAGCTTTGAACTTTCCGAAGACAAGCTCCTCAGCATAATAGAGACGAGCACCCAGCAAGGGGTTCTCTCTGAAGAGGAGAGAGAGGTTGTTGAAAGAATCTTTAAAATGGACTCGGTCCTTGTTAGAGAAATAATGACACCAAGACCTGATGTCTTTGCTCTGAGTGAGGATACGTTAGTAAAGGATGCGGTAGAGGAGATAAAGAAGAGGGGGCACAGTAAGATTCCCGTCTACAAAGAAAAGCTCGATGATGTGACCGGCGTAGTTCTCGTGAAGGATCTTCTGCCTGTGAAAGTGAACGCTCACAGGAAGATCGCGGAATTCAAAAGGAAGGTCTTAATAGTTCCTGAAGTAAAAAGTGTAGGTAGTCTCCTTCAAGATTTAAGAAGAAGCGAGGTAAAGCTTGCGGTTGTAGTAGACGAGCACGGTGCGGTTGCGGGTGTTGTGACCATGTTCGACATACTCAAATGGCTGTGGGGAGAGGTTCCTGAAGAGTGGGAAGAGGAAAGGACGGTTGAACAGCTCTCCACCGACATGTATAGGGTAGACGGATCCGCGGACATAGAGGAGGTAGCACAAAAGCTCGGTTTTGAATTGCCCGAAGAATACGATTACGATACGGTAAGCGGTTTCGTTATGGCCAACTTGGGGAAAGTGCCTGAAAAGGGAGACGAATTTGAATACGCAGGCTTTAAGTTCATAGTGGGTGATGTGGACAAGAACCGCGTCAAGGAAGTGATCGTAAAAGTCCCTTCGAGGGAACTTGAAGCGGAAGTATCTTAATTAGTATGAAGGTAGTTGTAAACGGTGAAAACAGGGAAGTGAAGGAAGGAACGACCATAATGGATCTCCTCGAAATAATGGGGGTAAAGTTTAGAGAAGTTGGGCTTGCGGTGGCGGTAAACGAGGAGGTGGTTCCCAAATCTCGATACAAGGACTTTAAACTTCAAGAAGGGGATAGGGTGGAGATCGTCCAGCTCGTAGGAGGTGGCTAAAGAGGATTTATAAATACGTTGTATCTGTCAAAGATCCTCAGAACCCCGCAGAAGGTCGAAGGCTTTATAGTAGGAACGTTTGTCAGGGAGTTAAGTGTAAGCTCCACCACGAAGTTGGGTTCAACGTATAGATCGCTCACTTTTGTGCCTTCTATTAGAGCGAACCTGCCCACCTCCTCCAAGAAATGATCAGCCACTTCCTTTTCCTCTTTGTTCATTACAAAGTAAACAACTTCCTCCAGTAACCTTTTTGCGGTTTCCAGATCAGACATAGGTCCGAAGTCAAGACCACAGTTTAAACCGATGAGTGCTTCTACAACTTCACTAAAGTTCTCGTAAGGGACCCCGTATCTGGGAAGAACCTTGGAAACCTTTAGACCTTCAACTTTTCTCACAAGGGCACTATTTACATTAGAAGATGGCATGTATACCCTGTGGAATAGCTTTACAACCTCCTTGGGATCGTTTATTTCCTCGTCGTAGAAGCCACTCAAAAACTCCGGTGTAAATAAAAATCCTGTTTCCTCCTCGTATATGCAAAATCCTCCTGCGGAAGGGGAGAAGTTGATGGGTATGAACCTGAGCCTGTGGCCCGTGGCAACGGTAACGTTGTAGGAGGGAAAATCCTCGAAAGTTCTTATCTTAGAAGACTTGTATCCAGACTCTACGAGAGCCCTCTTTACGGAGTAATCCGCTATTACCCGTGCACTAACCTCCTGCTGAGACATCAAAAATACGTTGTATAAGCTGGCAAGATCGGAGCTGAGTAAAATTACCGCATCTATTTCCTTGAAGGAAAAAACCACGTCTTCCACGAGGGTCTTTATCCCACTCCACTCGTCTATCCCACCCGCACCTATGAGGAAAGCGACCTTCTTGTCCTGACCTCTGTGTATCCTCAGATAAACGTTCTTTATGAGAGAAGGCACGGTGCCGACTTTGGACACCCTGAAGAGGTCTTCCGCTATTTCCTCTATCCCTTCTACCTTCTTTATAGCAGTTTGAGTCTGAGCGGACACACTGATTACCGGTTTGCTCTTTTCAACCAGCGTCTTCACAAACTCCATCAGGCTTCTGAAGGTAAACCTGCCCTCTATCTGGGAAGGTTCGAGAACCTTTAGAACCTTTTTTTCTTCACTCAAGAGTCTCAAGATCTCTTCCACGGAGCAGTCGGTTCTTATGTGGCCTTGAGAGTCTGTCTCTACAACGCAGGTTATACTGCCCGATATCTCCACGAGAGCTTCCCTTTTTTCGCGAACGAGTTTGACCAGTGTGTTTACCAAACCGAGCAGGTGAGCGTCCTCTATGTTCATTGAATGCAGATAGCTGAGTTTGTTTAGGAGCTCAAGCGGGTTGAAAGGCTTTCTTACGAAGTTGAGTTCGGAAAAGCCCATATTCAAAAGTCTTTCTTCCTCTTCTTCCCTGTCTACCAAGAAAAAGGGCAGGGGTGGGTTCGAGTTAGAAAGTGTGTTTAGCCAAGCACTTATATCTGAGTGGTTTATTATCACCACGTCAACGTCCGCGGATTTGACAAGCTCGAAAAACATAGAGTCTTGAGTTGCTATAAGAAGCTTGTGGCCCGTGACGTTGAAGATATCCCCAAGAAGAGGAAAAACCTCCTTGTCCCTATCCAACAGCAGAGCTTTCAGTCCCATTACTCTATCTCCTTCTTCTTGGCTGCCACTTCCAAAAGTTTTAGGTGTTCTCTTAGTATGTTCATAGATTGAACCACCATAAAGAAGGCATGTTCTACATTCAGAAGGGCTCCTTGAAACGAGAGTTCCGCGGTTCTAAGCCTGAGTTCCCTGAATCTCCTATAGTAGTCATCAACCTTCGTTCCACACTCCAGCAGTTCCGCTATTACCTCTTTGTAAAGCTTTAGGGCCTCTTCCTTAGTATCCATACTCAACTCTCCCCACCTGATCCCCTTTTTCTTTCGGGATCTGCACTCTGCCAAATAGTATACCTTCTAACCGTTTAATCTCCTCGTGGGAAAGACCTTCAAAGATCACAACCGTTTTAGACTTCTCTACCACCTTAACGCTTACGGGAGCCTCCCCCTTTATTATCACGGTTCCACCGCCTGCCATAAACCCCGCACCGAGGGAAAAGGTTACGAAGTTCAGGTCTTCTACGGATATCTTCTTTTCCCGCTTGAGATCTCCGAAAAGACTGCTGAGCGCAAGGCCGACTCTTAGGAGATTTTCCGCGGTCAGAGGAAACACACCCTTTATACCTTCTATCCTGTTCCCTTCAAATACCTTCTGTTTGATCAAGGGCTTCCTCCACAGCCACTTCTAAATCTATATTTTGACCTTCCTTGGAAGCCAGCACAAAAAACTCCTCGTTTCCTTTTGTCCCTTTTGGAAAAGCTTTTCTGAGCCCCAAGACCTTCATCTTAAGGTCCTCCTTTATGAATCTGCAGACCTTAAGAAGCGCTTTTTTCTTCAGGTTCCTGTCCCTGACTATTCCCTTTTTTACTTCTCTTGGACACAGCTCAAACTGGGGTTTTATCAACCCTAAAAGTTGCCCTTTCTCTTTTAAGAAGGGAAGAACAGATGGTAAAACCTTAGTTATGGATATGAAAGAAACATCCACGGTGATGAGATCAACCTTTTCCGGTATTAGATCCTTTGAAAGATGCCTTGCATCGGTTTTTTCAAGAACTACTACCCTCGGATCTTGCCTGAGCTTCGGATGAAGTTGCCCTCTCCCCACATCCACCGCATAGACCTTCTTGGCACCGTGTTGAAGCAGACAGTCCGTAAATCCCCCCGTGGAAGCACCGACATCTAAGACGGTAAAACCCCTAATATCTAAGTTAAATCCTTTCAGGGCACTTTCGAGCTTATAC
>WFYK01000057.1 GCA_015490105.1 Aquificaceae bacterium
TCGGGGAGTATACAGCACTCCTTGTAGCCGGAGCGATAGAAACATTCGAAGCGGTTAGACTAACTTACCTGAGAGGAAAATACATGCAGGAAACGGTTCCAGAAGGTAAGGGTGCGATGGTAGCGGTTTTGAAGATCGGTCCAGAAGAGGTGGAAAAAATATGCCAAGAGGCCAAAAGCGTAGGAGTGGTGGAACCCGCCAACTACAACTCCCCTCAGCAAACGGTAATATCTGGCGAAAAAGAAGCGGTAGAGAAGGCAAGTGAACTGGCAAGGGAAAAGGGTGCTAAGGTAATACCTCTGAAGGTTTCCGTTCCTTCCCACTGTTCCTTGATGAAGGATGCTGCGGACGCTTTCAGGTTAAAACTTGCCCAAACGCCTATTAAAAACATAAACATCCCGGTAGTTCAAAACTACACCGCCCGAGAGCACACTATGGCGCACGAGATAAGGGAGAACCTCTACAGGCAGATCTTCTCTCCCGTAAAGTGGTTTCAAAGTGTTCAGTATATGATCGAAAAAGGAGTGGACACCTTTGTAGAGGTAGGACCTAAAAAGGTGCTATCTAAGTTGATTCAGCAAACCGATCCTAAGGTAAGGGTCTTTAGCGTTGAAAAGGTAGAAGATTTGGAAAAAGTGAAGAAAGCTCTCTGATGGCTTTCGTCAGGATAAAAAGTGGGGGCCTGTGGGGAGTAGAGGGGTTTGAAGTAGACGTAGAAGTGGATGTTGCCAACGGTCTTCCCTCTTTTAACATCGTCGGACTTCCCGACGCAACGGTAAAGGAATCAAGAGATAGGGTCAGAAGTGCTTTAAAGAATTCAGGTTACTCCTTTCCCCAAAAGAGGGTTACTGTAAACCTTTCTCCCTCGGATAGGAAGAAGCAGGGGACCTTCTACGATCTTCCTATAGCGGTAGGTCTCCTCGTCGCTTTAGGCCAAGTGGGAAGAGATGCTGTGGAAGGTAAGGTATTCTTGGGTGAGCTTTCCCTCGATGGGAATCTGAGGAAGGTTAGGGGTCTTCTTCCCGTAGTTTTAGGTTTGAAAGATCTCGGCTTCAGGGAGTTCATGGTTCCAGCGGATAACCTAACGGAGCTGTCCTTTGTAAGGGAAGTGAATTTGATCGGGGCAAGTGATCTGGGTGAAGTTGTAGATATTCTCAAGGGAAAAAGGAAGGGTAAAGAGCCCGAGGCTTTTATTTTTGAGGATTTAAATAGGGGATTTTATCCGGATCTTGAGGACATAATCGGGCAAAGCTTAGCCAAGAAAGCCCTCGAGATCTGTGCGGGAGGTTTTCACCATCTGTCTATGATAGGTCCTCCCGGTGTTGGAAAATCCACTTTGGCAAAAGCTCTCGTGGGTCTCATGCCTCCCTTGGACTTTGAGGAAGTGTTGGAAGTGAGCAAGATCTACAGCGTTGCCGGACTCCTGAGCGAAGGCTTGATAACTCAGAGGCCATTCAGATCTCCTCACCATACGAGTTCGGAGGTAGCGCTCGTCGGAGGCGGATCTCAGCCCGTGCCGGGGGAGGTTTCTTTAGCTCACAGGGGGGTTCTGTTTTTGGACGAACTTCCCGAATTTTCGAGAAAGGCTGTGGAATCCCTGAGGCAACCTCTCGAAGAAGGATACGTGGATGTAGTAAGAGCTACCTCAAAGGTAAGGTTTCCCGCCCTCTTTACCCTTGTGACCGCTCAAAATCCCTGTCCCTGCGGAAACTTGGGAAACCCTTACGGAGAGTGCACCTGTTCGCCTCAGCAGATAAAGTCTTACAACGCTCGCGTGTCACAAGCTATAAAGGACAGAATAGATCTGACCGTTTGGGTTCATCCGGTAGATGAAGAGAGGTTATTAAACATGACCAAAAGTGAGTCCTCTGAGAAAGTTAAGGAGAGAATCCTAAAGGCTCAGGCTATTCAAAAGGAGCGTTTTAAAGGTTCCGAGACTCCCTGGAATTCACGAATGACAAGTCATCAGGTGGAGGAATTTTGTATAAATCTCATGGACAGAAGCGCCAAAAGGCTTTTGAAGTTAGGAGTTGAAAACCTCAAGCTCTCGCCCAGATCCTACTTTAAGGTGATCAAAGTTTCCAGAACCGTAGCGGATCTCGAGGAGAGTGAAGTCATAAAGGAAGAGCACGTGGCCTTGGCTTTACAATTTAGGAGTTCTGAAGGTTTCGCGTAAACTCCAAAAAGTTCTTAAGCAAGCGAAGTCCTTTCTTTTGGCTCTTTTCCGGGTGAAACTGAACCGCCCAAAGGTTCCCTTTTTCTACCGCGGAAACGAACTCCTCTCCGTAGTCCGTAGTAGAAGCTACAACACCCTCATCCTGCGGTATAACCCTGTAAGAGTGAACGAAGTAAAAGAAGTCTCCCTCTTGAATTCCTTCAAAAAGCTTTCCTCTTTTCCTAATGTGAACTTGGTTCCATCCGATGTGTGGAAGTTTAACACCCTTGGGGAGCAAACGAACCTCTCCCTTTAAAATGCTTAGGCCTTCCGTCTCTCCGTGTTCGTATCCTTTTTCAAAAAGAAGTTGAAGGCCCAAGCAAATCCCCAAGAAGGGTTTTCCCCGTCTCACAGCTTCGGTCAAAGGCTCTAATAGTGACAACCTTTTTAAATTTTCCATGGCCTTTTTAAAAGCTCCTTGCCCGGGAAATACAACCGCATTTGCCCTTTCTACTTCGCGCCAATCTTGAGATACGACAACCTTTTCAAATCCGACACTTTCAAGGGCTTTAGCTACACTCCTTAGGTTTCCCATCCCGTAATCTACAACCACGACCTTCATACTTTCATCCCTACCGCAAAACCTACCGCGAACCCGCTTCCGAAGGAAAGGGTTCTTATAGCGTTTCTTGCAAAGCTGTTAAAAGACTCAAAGAAACTTGTAACAAAATCTTGAATCTGTCCCCAGTTCACCGTTATGACGCCGTTGTCCGCAAGCCAAACTAAACTCAAGATGTAAAGCCCGAGGATCAAAAGAAAAAACTTCAGTATTCTTTTTAGCGTAAAACCTACTATAAAACCCATAGCACCTCCAAAACCCAGCTCTTTGATCGCCTCTGGATTTAATATGTCTTCCATACCCACTTACCTCCCCGACGCTTAAGGACTATATTATCCTCAATTGGGCAAAAAGGGAGGGAAGTTTCATGAGAGTTCTTCTTTTTCTCTTAGCATTTTTGGGTCTTAGCTTTTCCCTTCCCGCATATCTCATCCAAAAGGAAGTTTCCACAAGCGGAGTTGTAAAAAGCGTTAAAAAGGTGAAACTATACAGAACTAAGGGATACGAGAAGGAAATTTGGGAGCAAAACGGTCAGAAAGTAGAGTCCATAAAGCACTTTAAAAA
>WFYK01000058.1 GCA_015490105.1 Aquificaceae bacterium
CTTCAGGATATTTGACGTAGTCCCAAGCTGAACCCTCGTTGGAGGAGACTATTGAGATAGCCTTCGCAACGTCCAAGGCGCTCCCTCCCCCGAGACCTATTATCATGTCCACCTTTTCCCTGGCGGCGATCTCAGCCCCCCTGTTTACGATTGTGTCCGTAGGGTTCGGGACGACCTCGTCGAAGATCACGTATTCCCTCACCCCGTGGGAAGCGAGGGAGCTTATCACCTTATCGACAGCACCGCTCCTTTTCGCACTCTCCCTCCCGGTTACTATCATAGCTTTGAAGCCGAACCTCCTTGCCACCTCCCCTACCTTCAGAGCAGCACCCTCTCCGAAGAAAACCTCAACCGGTCTGTAAAAGTTGACCACCATTAAATTACACCCACCGCCCTCAAAACGAGGTATATAGCTCCGGCAACAGCAACGCAGATAGCACAGGCAATCGCAAGCTTAATCAAAGCCCTCATGTAGTATGTAGTATATAATAGAATGAAATCCTTAAAAGAATGGGCGAGAGAGAAGGAGATCTGGAAGATAGAAAGCTGGAGGGAGTTCGTAAAGCAACTGCAAGATATTTTGAGGGAGGCGAGGAAGATCCTGAAGATAGACGAACTTTTTGAGAAAGTAGCAGGAAAGGAGATAGGAGATATCACAGACGAGAGGCTAAAGGAAAAGGTAATGACTGCCCTCCTCGGCGGTATGGACTCACCGGAGAAAGCTTTTTCAAAGTTCATGTATGAGAAGTTCGGGATAAGGTTTGGGGAAGCTACTTCTTGTGAGGAAAGTGTGGAGACTTACAAACGTTTAGGGGAGAGAGCGAGGATAAAGAAGGCATATGGTCATATTGGTTACGTTAAAAACTTAACTTGGGATCTGAAAACCATAATTAAAAAGTTTGAAGAAAAAGGTCTTAAACTCGAACAAAAAGAGGAGGAAGATATTGATCCTCTTGACTATCTACCTTCAAGAGGTGAGAGACCGGACAGACTTATAGAACTCATAAACGCTTTTACAAAGAAAGTCAACAGACTCGCACTCGGAATGAACCCGTTCGTAACCTTTGTTACCTTTGTGAGGTTCAACTATGTTGATAATGTCCTTAAGTTTCTCGGTCTTAACAGATTCGGAGAGCTTAGAGAACTTATAGAACTTCTGGATCTCAAGCTCGTTGATGCTATTCACCTTGAGTTTAAGAAGCTTGAAGATTATGAAACTGGAAAGCATTTTCTCTTATACGGAAGAGAAGGTTTGAGCGGTTTGATCTACGAAAAGCTTGTATGTGGTTCGGATATCTATAAGTTTGTTGATAAGAATAAAGTAGAGGAGTGGATGAAGAGGAGTTTGAGAGGAGCGAGGTTTGAAATTCTGAGAAGGATACCTATAGTTAAAGCAAGAACGGACTTGGGCATTTATAACGCGTATGAAGTCAGAGATGGTATGATATTAGGTAGTTACCGATATTATTATCATTCCAGACGTAGAGAATACAGACCTGTACTAGACAGATTTGAGAATTCTGTTAATCTAAAAGATTTCCTTAAGGAGATCATTACTCTGTCTGAAGTAGGAGTTTTAGAGCTTGTTCTTGAATACGGGTGTAGTATAAATAAAAAATTCCCAAACGTCCTCGATGAGCTATTAGAACGCCATGAAACAGATCAAGAAGGAGAGGCTTGATCAGAAGCTGTCAGAAGAAAAAGAAAAGGACAAAGAGCGTGTATCGGAGCTAAAGGAAGAAGAAAAAGCTAAAGAGAGGGACATCTTCCTACTTGACGAGGAACATGTGGAACTCCTTGAATCTGACTTCAACACGTACTTTACTCCACATGAGGTCAGCTTCAGTATAAGGGAAACTGAAGATATAGAACTCCTCGAAAGCATAGAGCATGAGGTTCTCTCTTCGGACTTTGACACCACCTTTGAGGAGGCTTCTCCTGAGTTCGGAGAAGTTGAGACAAACGATATACTTCTTGTAGAGTGGAAGCCTGCTGAAATTGAAGGTGATTACGAAACGAGATTTGAGGAAGTCCATCCTGTCTTTGAGACATACAAGACCGAAGATATAAAGCTCTCAGAAGAGGAGGAGGAGGTAGAGGAGATGGAGGCGGATCTTTCTACCGAAATAAGTGAGCTGGAGGTGGAGAGTTTGGAAACTCTGGCTGAGGACTTCTCGGGTTCACTACTTGAAGACTTCCTCGAAGAGGAGGAGAGAAAGAAGAGGTCCCCCTTTCCGACGGGCTTTGGTCAGGGTCTTAGCAGTCCTGTTGTCGTTATCTTGGAGGAAGACAAAAAGGACTTTCACACGCCCTTTCTCTATCTCCTTAAGGAGCTTTACAGGGAGGTGGAGGAGAGCTACCCGAGGATAGTCTACAGGATACCTGAGACTTCAGAGGATGAAGAGGCTGAGAGGGGAGACAGCTTTGTGCCTCACCACCTCGACACCCTCGACCTCGAAAGGGAGATAGAGGTCCTCTACCTGAAGGAGTGGATGTATCCTTTTGACAACTTCATCAATTACGTGAAGGGAAGGCTAAGGACCGCTTTCCTGAAGAGGCTCGGCTTTCTCGTGGTTGTCGTAAAAAGAGGTGAGGGAAGGAAGGTAGAGGAGAAGACCTCCGAAGTCGCAAAGGGAATCAGGATATACAGGATATACATAAGAGACGAGAACTACGACCGCTTCTGTTCGCTTATAACGGGAGTGAAAGAAGGGGGAGACTTCACGAGCAGGCTCATGAAATACAACACAGCCCTTGAGAGGACTGTAAGGAACTTCTCCGTTTACGTAGCAAGAGATAAGGAACTGAAGGACAAACATCAGTATCCTTACAAAGTTGCAACCTTTGTCTGTCTTGCCAACAGGCTTGTGGAGAACAAAAAAGATTTCAAGAGAGAAATCTTAAAAGAGCTTGGAGGAAGGATAAAGGTAGAGGAGAATGTATGCTCAGGAGTGGCGGATATAGTCTTTGAGAAAAAAACAGCCGTTGAGATAGAAACCCTGATAGGCTCTGTAGAACCCATGAAGAAGATAGACGAGACGGTTTTAAAATACAAAGATTGCGGTGATGTAGATAAAATCTGGATAGTCCTCAGACCGGTTTCCGCCTTTCTCCACTACGGTGAGCTGGTAAGGAGAAAAGAAATATTAAAAGAGATGGTTTCAAAGGAAGTGGAGTTCAAAGTTCTCGTTCTTAAAAAGAGGGGAGTATGGAACCTCGTAGATC
>WFYK01000059.1 GCA_015490105.1 Aquificaceae bacterium
GATATACGTTCACATTCCCTTTTGTTCTTACAAGTGTCCTTACTGCGATTTTTTCTCCCTCACCCAAGCGCCCATCAGCCCGGATGAATACATAAAGCTCTTGATCTCGGAAGCAAAGCTCTACAGGACTTTGGAGTTTTCCCCCGAACCCACCCTATACTTTGGTGGTGGAACACCTTCGAAGTTAAAACCCCACCAAATAGCTTATCTTATAGAGTCCCTTCAGAAGGTTTGGGACTTAGATGCTTTTTCCGAGATAACCGTCGAATGTAACCCTGAAGATTACGATTTTCAAGATTTCAAAAAACTTAAGGAAACGGGGGTAAACAGGATAAGCTTGGGTGTTCAAAGTTTCACTCTAAAAGGTCTTGAAATTCTTGGGAGGAAGCACTCCGTTGAGGATAGCCTGAAGGCTTTGCAAAACGCAAGGGAAGCGGGTATAGAAAACGTTAACGTGGACCTGATAATAGCTTATCCGGGACAAAGCCTGAAGGATTTAGAAAAGGAGGTGGAAAACATTGCAAGGTTAAAGCCCTCTCATATTTCCTCCTATATACTAACACCCTATCCCACCACTCCTTTAGGAAAAAGCATCCTTTCGGGAGAGGTAAAACCTCCCGGGGATGACTTTGTAGCGGATGCGTATGCCTTCGTGTGCGAAGCTTTAAAGGATCTGGGCTACGATCACTACGAGGTTTCCAACTGGGCTATTAAGGGTTTTGAGTGCAGACATAACTTGATTTACTGGAGATTAAAACCCTTCTTGGGACTTGGCGTATCCGCTTGGGGACTGCTCAAGACAAAAAGATACGGAAATACTAAGAACTTAAAGGCTTACGCTTTCAAAGTAAAATCACGATCTCGTCCCGTGGAAAGGGAAGAAATCTTAACCGAAGAGGAACTTTTAAAGGAAACCTTAATTTTGGGTTTCAGAACGAAGGAAGGGGTGAGATCTGAGTTTAAGGTTCTCATACCTGAGCATCTGCTTGACTTTTTTGAAGAAGAGGAAGGCAGGATAAGAGTAAAAGAAAGGTGGTGGGTAGTTCTCAACGAGATACTCGCTTGCCTTCTGGAGCAACTCCCCTCTCGGAGGTCTCTATAAATTTCACGAGCATCTTAATGTCTTCGTCTTGAGGGAAATCCCTCTTTAGAACTTCCAGAGCTTCCTTTATTAGCATTCCGCTCCTGAAAAGTATTCGGTAGGCCTTCTTTATGTTAGCTATCCTATCTGCGGAAAATCCTCTTCTCTTAAGGCCCGTTGCGTTTATACCGTAAAGTTTTGCGTGCTGGCCTGAAGCTTTTGTAAAGGGAGGAACGTCCAAATTCACACCGGAGAGACCTCCTACCATCGCGTATGCACCGACCCTTGTCTTTTGATGCACCGCGGAAAGACCCCCTATAAAAGCGTAGTCCCCAACCTCCACGTGGCCTCCTAAGGTAGCACAGTTTGCCATTATCACTCCTTTACCTACCACGCAGTCGTGAGCCACATGAGAGTAAGCCATGAGCATACAACCTTCACCAACTATGGTCTTTCCTTTATCTAACGCGGTTCCCCTGTGGATGGTTACATACTCCCTTATTATGGTATTGTCGCCGACGATAGTTTCCGTTTCTTCACCCTTATAAGCAAGGTGCTGAGGCTCTTCGCCTATTACCGCACCGTCGTAGATCTTGCAATTCTTTCCTATGGTGGTTCTACCCTTTATGGTTACCCGATTGCCCACCTTAGTCCCGCTTCCTATCCTGACTGGTCCCTCTATAACCGAAAAGGCTCCTATTTCTACGCCCTCTTCTAACACAGCTTCCGAAGACACTATGGCGGTGGGGTGAACCTTTACCATGGCTAAATAGTATAAGGGTTCACTTACCCACGAGCTTTAGAAATTCCTCCCTCGTTCTTATATCTTTCAGGAAAACACCCCTCAGGGCGGAAGTTACCGTCAAGTGTCCCGGAGACATAGCACCCCTCATAGACATACAAAGGTGTTCCGCCTCTAAAACAACACCGACCCCTTTGGGTTTTAACTGTTCTTCTAAAAAGTCCGCTATTTCCTCCGTGAGTCTTTCCTGCACCTGAGGTCTTAAAGCTATTGCTCTAACCGCCCTTACGAGTTTGGAGAGTCCGCAGATTACACCGTCGGGTATGTAAGCTATGTGAACCTTGCCGAAAAAGGGAAGGAGGTGATGTTCACACAGGGAATAAAAACGGATATCTTTCACGAGGACCATCTGATCGTAGCTCCCGAACTCCTCAAAAAGCTTCATATCAAAGTTTCTGAAGCTTTCAAACTCCTCCCACATGCGGGCTACCCTTTCGGGAGTTTCCCTAAGACCCTCTCTATCGGGATCTTCACCTATGCCTTCCAAAAGAAGTCTTATAGCTTTTTTTATCTTTTCCTTATCAACCATGATCTCCTCCCGTTAGGATGTTCCAAAGGAGCTGAGCGGTCTTTGTTCTGAGCTCCTTTTTTCTTCCTTTGAGCATTCCCATCTCCTTGTAGAGGAAGACCCGCTCTAAGGTTCCCGTCAGAACCGCTAAAGCAAGCTCGGGCTCTACTTTTAAAAACCCCTCTTCCCTCAGTTCCTCCACAAGAGCCTTAAGAAGCTGAAAGGGTATCTTGGGAAACTTCCTAACTTCCTTTCCTCTCAGGTAATGAAAGAGGTTCAAATAGCGGAAAGCGTCAGGATTTTTAAAAGCAAAGTCTAAAAAGCTTTCTACCGCTGAGATAAACTTATCCTTCGGATCCTTGGCCTTCTCTATGGCCTTTTTTACCCTATCGTAAAGGGCTCCCGAATGGGTTTCGAAGAGCTCGTAAACTATCTGATCCTTGCTTTCAAAGTGTCTGTATATAGCTCCTTCGGTTATACCTACCGCTCTCGCTATATCCCTTACCGTAGTTTCCTTGATACCTCTTTCGGAAAAGAGCTTCAGAGCTTCCTCAAGTATAAGATCCCGCGTTCCCATTTTTTCCGATAAACATTGTAATACCCGCAACCCCGTAAGCACCTGCTCTATAGCATCTTTTTACCTTCTCCCACGTTATACCGCCGAGGGCATATACCGGAATTTTGACCTGATCAACCCATTCTTTGAACTTGAGCGTTCCTATGGGTTCCGCATCAGGGTGGGATGAGGTTTTAAAAACGGGTCCCAAGACCGCAAAATCCGCACCTTGATCCTCCGCGTATTTGAGGCTCTCAAGAGAATGGGCTGAAAAACCCACAATGAGATCCGGGAAAAGTTTCTTTACTACGCTCGGAGGGAGCGATCTTTCGGGTAGGTGAACGCCGTCCGCTTCAACCGCCCTTGCTATGTCCGCCCGCTCGTTTATCAAAAGTTTTGCTCCGTATCTTTTTGTGAGTTCACGCACCTTCAAAGCCAGTTCGTAAAGTTCTCTATCGGAAAGATCCTTTTCCCTGAGCTGGACCATCTTTACCCCTTTGGAAAGAATACTTTCGAGGGTTTCCAAGAAATTGTCACCGTATTTCTTCCTGTCGGTTATTGCATAAAGTCTGGGCAGATCCACCATAGCAATTAAAATATCCTCATGGAAGTAATCGTCATAGGTAGCGGTATCATAGGTCTGTCCGTTGCTTTCGATCTTTCCTTGGCAGGCCACAAGGTAAAGATAATCACACGAAACTACGAAGAGGGAGCTTCTTGGGTAGCGGGCGGTATGCTCGCTCCCCTGTCGGAAGGTTTGGAAGGGGATCTTCTCGAGTTTTCTCTCTACAGCCTAAATCTTTTTTCCGATTTCATAAAGCGCTTAGAGGATGTGTCCAAGAACACGATCTTCTACCAGAGGAACGGCATCCTCCGCGTTCCCGCAAACGAGGAGGAACTAAAGAGTATAGAGGCAAAGCTTCCTTTATACGAAAAGAAAGGGCTTACCTACAAAAAACTCGAAGGACAAGAACTGTGGGATACGGAGCCCTACCTCAGTAAATCGCTTGAGGTGGGTTTTCTCTTCGAAGATGAGGGCAACGTAGACTCGGAAAGGGTAATGGACGCCTTGCTGATAGCCTGTCACAACCTCAAAGTGGAAATAATCCTCGATACGATCACAAAGGTATCTTTCTCCCAAGACAAGGTGAATGAGGTTCAAGGATACAAAGGCATCTACAGAGGAGACTTTTATGTGATAACGACCGGTGCGTGGACGGGAGCGCTGGTGGATGTGCCCGTCTTCCCCGTAAAGGGTCAGATCCTAAAGGTTAAGGGATTTCCACCAAGAAGGGTTATCTACTCCTCGCTGGCCTACGTCATCCCCAAAGAAGACTACATACTCATAGGTGCTACTTCCGAGGACAAGGGTTTCGATACAAGACCGACCTTGGAAGGAGTGAAGTCACTTGTAGACGGTGCCTTAGCTTTGGCTCCCGATATGGGTGATGTAGAACTCCTTGGGGTGAAAGTAGGCTTCAGACCCGGAACCCCCGACGAAGCTCCTATATTTGACCTCGGAGATAACTACGCTCTCTTGAGCGGACACTACCGAAACGGTATACTCTGGGCTCCCGCAAGTGCTAAGATGGTGGCTGACTTTGTTGAAAGAGGCATTAAGTCTCAATTCTTTGATGTCTTCTCTCCCTCCCGTTTCAAGTAAAGACCTTTTTCGATTATGTAATCAAGAACCGGGTCCGGAACCATCCATCTAACGCTTATGCCCCGAGCTATCCTCTCTCTTATCTCGGTGGAAGAAATGTCCAAGCGCCTTACGTTCACAAACAAAATTCTTCCGGATCTGATAAATTCCTTGAAAACTTCAGGTTCTTCCGGTTTTTCTCCGCGACCCACAACAACCAACTTGGCCAGTTTTAGAATCTTAAAAGGATCTCTCCAC
>WFYK01000060.1 GCA_015490105.1 Aquificaceae bacterium
AGAAACCGGGGAAGAAAAGGTTATACTCTTTAATCTGTCGGGACATGGCTACTTTGATCTGGGAGCTTACGATAAATTCTTGAGAGGCGAGCTGGAGGATACTTGATGGGTGCCAAGGTTCTTTACGACGACGGAGCGCACAAGTTCCTGTGGATACGCTGGGGAGGAGATGAAGAAGGGGAGCTCGTTCAAACGAACCAGTTTCTCATAATCGACGGTGACGAGGCTATGCTCTTGGATCCGGGAGGAGAGACCAAGGTGGGAAGATCAAAAGTCAGATTTATCCCCGCTCACTTTCTCCACTCTACGGGCAACTTCAACCTCTTTGACGAAACCTCAAGGATACTTTTTTCGGGAGACATAGGGGCTTCCGTCTACCCTCCGGGACAGATGCCTTTAGAAGTGAAAGACTTCGACGAACACGTAAAGCATATGGAAGGCTTTCACAGAAGGTATAAGGCCTCTAAAAAAGCTTGCAGGCTGTGGGTAAAAAGGGTAATGGAGCTAAAACCTAAGATGATCGTTCCCCAACACGGATCCATATTCACGGGAGAAAATGTAGACAAGTTTCTCAGCTGGCTTGAAAACTTAGATTGCGGTGTGGATATCTTGGAGAAGCTATGATAGGGTGGTTGTTTGGTAAAACTAAAGAAACCGGTCATGTAAGTGCGCGATCAGAAGAAAACGCAAGGACCCTTAAAGAATCTATAAAGACACTCTCGAAAAGGCTTTGGGATCTAACATACAGCTCCGTCGTAGTAAAGCATATATTCAAGTTTGTCCAGAATCAGGTTCACTCGGTAAGAGAAACGAGCGTCAGCATAGGGTCCGCTATGGACGAGTTTTCCCAGACGATCAACAGCCTTGCGGAGAGGACAGAGCATATAAAGGTAGTTTCGGATATGCTCCTTGAAACTGCAAAGTCTACCAGTGAGGCTGTGGATCAGGGAAAGCAAAATCTTGACCTTGTGAAGGAAAGGATCGACAAGATAAGGGACCTTTTTGAAAATCTTCAAGCGTCTTTTGACCAGATAAAATCTTCCCTGAAAGAGATCCACTCGATAGTGGATCAGACCACCATGGTAGCTCTCAACGCCTCTATAGAGGCGGCTCGTGCCGGAGAGACGGGAAGGGGCTTTGCTGTTGTAGCGGACGAAGTGAGGAAACTCGCAGGAAAAACGGATGTTTTCGCTTCTGACGTAGAGAAAAGGCTCGAAGCCTTCGGTAAAACGGTAGAAGAATTCTACGAGAGCTTATCTTTGATGGACCAAACCCTGGAAACGTTGCTCGAAGTCTTTGACAAGGTAAGTCAAAGTGTAATTACAAACAAAGGGGTTGCGGAGGAGGTAAACACCCTAATAGCTGAGATGGGATCCGCCCTTGAGGAACAAAGTATGGTTGTCATGGACATAAACAAAAACTTGGCGGGTCTCACAAAGAGTTTGGATCTTCTTGAAAAGAAGGTAAAAGCGGTTACCTCTACTCTAAGGACCTGAGGAAATCCTTTATTCTTCTTCCCGCCTCTTTTAGTTCTTCTTCTGATCTTGTATAAGCGAGCCTTATGTAACGGTTCGTCTCATTATTTCCGAAATCCACACCGGGCGTTACCGCAACACGTGCCTCTTTTAGCATCCTCAAGGCAAAAGCGTAAGAATCCTGCGAGTATCTGTCTATTTTCACCCAAAGGTAAAATGCCCCTTGAGGCTTAGCATCTATCGGTAAAACACCTTCTATTTCTTTTACCAGAGTATCCCTTCTTCTTTTGAATGTCTCCCTCACTCTCTGGAGATATCCATAATCGAAGGCCTCTATTCCAGCAAACTGGCTCAAGGTAGGTGCGGAAATAAAAACGTTTTGAATAACTACTTCCGCCTTCCTCACGAGATCTTCGGGGAGTATCATCCAGCCGAGCCTAAAGCCCGGCATACAGAAAAACTTAGAAAAGCCGTTTATCACTATGGCCCTATCTGAAAACTCAAGGGCGGTCCTCTCCTTTCCTTCGTAAACAAGCCCGTGGTAGATCTCGTCGGAAATAAGAAATATCCCTTCCC
>WFYK01000061.1 GCA_015490105.1 Aquificaceae bacterium
AGATGTGTATAAGAGACAGGATAAAAAGTTATTTGATTTATTTGAAAACGGTATAAGATTACTTGAAGAAGACTACTTAGGAGGTTCCGGTTCAAGGGGATATGGAAGAGTGAAATTCCATTTGAAGAAGGTCAGGTATGTTAATGTAAACAGTAATGAAAAAGGAAAAGTGTTGTCTATAAATGAAAGGAATGATTTAGATGTAAACAACTTTAAAAATCAAATTTTTGAGAGTATTAGTAGTTCAAAATGCTGAAAGCCTACTGTATTAAGTTCTTATCAAAAAGTACACCTATTAGAGCCTACACACTCTTCGGTGCCATATGCTGGACCTATAAGCTCACAGGTGAGAACTTGGAAGACTTTTTAAAAGGCTTTCTTGAAAGGAAACCACCGTTTCTAATTTCTTCTCCTTTCCCGATAGCTGAAGGAAAGTGTGGATACTCGCTCGTGTTTCCTAAACCTACTCTTGTAATATCTAAGGAGTTCAGAAGAGAGGACGACGTATGCACAAAGATAAATCAGAAACCTTTAAAGAAAGCCAAGTATGTCTCCTTCGGGGTTTTCAAAGAAATAGTTGAGGGTAAGATAACCCAAGAAAAGGATCTTGTGAATTTGAAAAAGTATGAAGAAACAGAAGGAGTTATAGTTCACACAAACGATAAAGCTTCCTTTGAAGATAGAGAAGACTTATCTGTAAGAAACATCTTAAATAGGGTTACCATGAGGTCTGAAAATCTGTTTACCGAAAAGTATTATATCTTCTCAGACAGATGGTTCTTGATCAAATACTACGATGAAAGCTATGAACCTATAATTGAGGAGTGTTTTAAGCTCATAGAAGATACGGGCTTGGGAGCTAACAAAAACCTCGGTTGGGGAAGTGTAAAGATAGAACCTCTTGAAGGGTTTGAGAAAGAGGTAGAATATCTCGAAGAAAAAGTGAAGCCATCAGATAGATTTATCAGTTTATCCCCGGTTATACCTCGCAAAGACTCAATAGACTTGGAAGAGAGCACTTACGAGTATGAGATATATAAATCTCCTGTAGACACCACCTTCGGGGGACCTTTTATATGGAAGAGGAAGGTTCTCTACTTGAAGGAAGGAGCGTTTCTTACTAAAAAAGAAAATCAAGTATGGGTGGGACAAGTTAAGTATGTAGGAGCTAAATATGAAAGTATAGAAGTTAAAGCTTATCAGTACGGATACGAATTCCCTATAGCTGTAGGAGGTGCTTGATGGCTGAGATGAAAACAAAGATAGGTGAAAAGGTAGGAACTTACAAGATCAAAATACTGAGTCCTGTTCATATAGGAACTGGAAATAAGCTAACTAAATTGGACTTTATAATTAGAGGAAATTACTTAATAGTGCTTAACATAGACAAAGCCTTAGACTTTTTGCTTCAAAAGAACCCCAACACATTTAGTGAAGAAACATTAGATAGTATTGCAAAAAACAAGTTCTCATGGGATCACTACTTCCCTGAGGGTAAGCGTATTCCAGATGAACTCATAAAGTATAAAGTAGAGTTAAATCCTAATATAAAAGTTAAAGTGAGAGACATATGGGAAGCTATAAAGAAAGATAATAAGAATCTCTACATCCCTGCTTCTGAGGTGAAAGGTTTTATAAGAACCGCTATAGTTTACAAGTATATGAAAGACAATTGGAATGAGTTTAGAAATAAATTTCAGAATATAAGTAAGAAGTTTAAGAAGTTTAACTTTAAAAGATTTATAGAGGAAGAAAACATATTTGGAAGTGCCTTGCAAGATCCTATGAAATTCTTAAAGATTGAGGACATATACGGTCAGTTTGAACCAGAAATTAATGGAGCTAAATTGATGTTTTCACCGAGTAAAGAAGGTTTGACTGACTATATAGAAACTATTAGAGGTGGGTCCTTATCGTTTACCTTTAAAATTAAGCTGTGGGAAGAAAGGCTAAAAGGCGCAGGTAGAATAGGTAAATACATAATGAATTGGAAAGAAGCTTGTTATGAATTCATAAACGACTTCCTTGAAGCTGAAATAAAGTTTTGGGAAGATGTTGCTAATGGTAATTTAGCTGGGTATCTAAAAAGCAAGAATTCGAAGATAGCTACTTTGTTTAAACAAGCAACAAGAATTGCTAAAAAGATTAAAGCTGACTTGGAAAATCTTAAGGATGAAAACACTAAGGAGGCTCCATTACTAAGGATAGGCAAGTATACAGGTTATTTGGACCATACTGTAGGTTTACTATTAAGAGATTTGCAAAGATACTCAAATCCACAACCTTACAACTTGGCTCCATTGGGTAATGATATAGGAGCTATGAAAGCTAAACGTTTCCTCTTCCCTCTCACCCGTCGTATAACCTTGGACAACCAAACCCTCGGCTGGTGCAAATTGGAGGGAATGTAAACACGCTGTATTTATCAAGTCTTTTCATGAGTGTCCATACCGTTGTTCCTGCATATACTTATTTTTCTAAGCTTGTAATTCCTTATGATCAGCTCTGTATGGTTTTTCCTTTTTTTGGCTACGCAGTTTATAAACCTGTTTGCGGATACCCTTTCAATGATATAGCCTCTGTAGAGTTTTCTGACGAACTCAGTGTCGGAGTTCGAGAGCATCACGTAGCAACCTCTCCTGTCAAGCTCTCTGAAGACCTCCGCAAGCTCCTCTTGATCTTTTAACGAAAAACCCTCCCCCGTGTATTTTGTGAAGCGGGAGGTCTCGCTCACGGGTGCGTAGGGTGGGTCCAAGTAAACGAAGTCTCCCCTCTTTGCCTCTTCGAGCGTTTCTTTGTAATCCCGACAAACTATCTTTATATCCGCCCTCCTCAGATATTCGCTCACAGCCCTTAAGTTCTCCTCGTCGCATATCTTAGGATTTTTGTGCCTTCCGAAGGGGACGTTGAACTCTCCTTTCGAATTTACCCTCCAAAGACCGTTGTAGCACGTCCTGTTGAGGTATATGAACCTGCTCGCCCTCTTCACGGGGTCGAGTGTCTCCGGATCTAAAGACCTCATCTTGTAGTAGTATTCCTTTTCGTTTTTGTGTCTTTTGAGGTCCTCTATCAGCTCCTCTACTTTGTCCCTTATGACGAGATAGGCGTTTATAAGCTCGAAATTTGTGTCCCCTATGACAGCCTTTTCAGGTTGAAGTTCAAAAAGTAAGGCACCGCCACCCACGAAGGGTTCGAAGTATGTTTTGAACTTCTTTGGAACCCTTCCTATAAGCTCGTCTATTATCTGCCTCTTTCCCCCCGCCCACTTTACGAAGGGCTTCGGCTTCATGGTTTTTATCTTCTCATGATCTCGGAGAGCATCTGTATAACGGTATCTATCCTGTGATTTACTTGAGATATTTCCTGTCTAATTTGGTTGATCTCCTGCCTGATTTGGTTGATCTCCTGCCTGAGCTGTTTTACTTCCTCTTTAACTTCTTGTCTTAACGAATCTATTCTCTGGTTAAGATATCTGAAGTCTTCCCTCCCCTGCTTTTCAACCTCCTCTATTTTCCTGTATAGCTCCGCGGTCCTTTCTTCTACCGCATCGTAGATAACTTCAAGGGTCACCTTCCTGACGATCCCTTTAGCTCTCTCTAACATACTTCTATTTTAAATAGTATGAAGATCCTCCTCGTGGAGGACGACACACTTCTGGGAGGGGGACTGAAGGAATATTTGGAGAGGCAAGGATGCGAGGTGACTTGGGTGGAGGACGAAAGGAAGCTGGGTGATATAGAGAAGGTAGCTTCCTTTGACGTGGTCGTGCTTGACCTTATACTGAAGTATAAAAGCGGTGAGGAGATACTGAAAGAAATAAGGGAAAAAGGGATAGACGTTCCCGTCCTTATCTTGACAGCGAAAGGTTCCATAGAGGACAAGGAGACGTGTTTTAACCTCGGTGCGGACGACTACCTCACAAAGCCCTTCGAGCCTAAGGAACTCGTCCTCAGGATAAGGAGTCTCGTGAGGAGGGTGAGGGGGGAGAAGGTCACCATAGGCGACGCAGAGGTGGACATCAAAGGGAGGGTCGTAAGGAGGGGAGGGAGGGAATTCAAGCTCTCAAAGACCGCTTGGGACCTTCTCATGCTCCTTGTCAGGAACAGGGGGAAGGTGGTCACCACCGAGACGATCCTCAACTGCGTCTGGGGCGACAAGCCGGTAGGTTCCGATGTTGTGAGGGCTTACATAAAGGAGATCAGGAAGGTCCTTCCTGAGGGAGCCATAGAGACGAGGAAAGGAGTAGGATACAGGCTGTTATGAGGTTCGAGACTAAAGCCTTGCTTTTACTCGTCTTTGCCCTCGTCGTCGGGCTTTCCGCTGTGAATTTTCTCAGCGTCGCCTACCTGAAATTCGTCCTTCAGGATTCCCTCGAGAAGGAAATCGACAGGGTATACAGGCTCTACCTTCTTGGCTACTCCGATGTGCCGGAACACATAAGGATAGGAGAAAAGCCTATACCTCCCGAAGGTTACGAGGTTGCGAGATACACGGGAAAGCACTTCATATTCCTGAAGGAGGGATACACGGAAGAGAGGCTGAGGGACTTTTCCTTTTTCCTGCTCATGTGGGAGGCTATCCTCGTTATAGTGACCGTTGTTCTCTTTCAGAGGGTAGTCGTCAGATACATAAGGAGGGAGCAAGAAGTAAAGGATCTTATGAGCATTCTGCTTCTTGCCATCACCCACAGGATCGGGAACTTCATATCAGCCCAGAAGGTAAACCTCGAGCTTCTCGAAGAAGACCCCGTTCTTGACAGGCTAAAAGAGAGCGTGAGGAGGCTCGAGAGGGACTATAGGAGGACCCTCGAGGTCCTCGAGGAGCTGAAGGAGGGACACGGAACGGAGCCTGAAGTCGTGGATCTCAAGGTTCTCACCGAGAGGGTTATAAGGTCCCTCCCGGTTCCGGAGGGTATAGAGCTGAAGCTCAGGCTCTCTCAGGCTAAGGTGAGGGCTAACCCGGTTTACTTGGAGATCATGGTCTCGTCGCTTCTTGAGAACGCTCTCAGATACGCAAACTCCGTCGTTCACGTGAGGCTCTGCGGTAAGGGACCTCTCCTCGTTATAAGGAACGACGTGAGGACCCACACGGGCGGGAGTGGTATGGGTCTTCAGATAGTCAAGTTCGTGGCGAGGAGAATAGGAGCGGAGGTGAGGTTCAGGATAAGGAACAGGTTTACGGCTGTTGTTGTTTTTTGAGTTTCACGAAATTTTCATGGAAGAAGGTTAAAAAACTGTTAAGAAGGGAGGGTGGTATGGTAAGGTTGGTACCTATACTGGTTTTTTATCTTCTCTCTTTCGGTCAAATAGCCGAGGAGATACAGATCCACGGTGCGATAGTGAGGGAAGTGATATCCAATTCACAGATTCTTGTGAGTCCCTTCAACTGTTCGAAGAAGGTGGTGAAAATAGTGGTCGAGGAAGGTATAAAGGAAAAGCTATCGGAGGGGGATATCGTGGTCTTCTTCTCAACGGGTTCTCCGTGTGTTGTTAAGGAGATGAAGGTGAAGTCTATAAAAAAGCGAAAGGTGAAGTGAGATGATAGGGGGTGTTCTGGTAGCTCTTCTTTTGATCGTATCGGGATACGGTTTCGGTCAGCTCGCCTGCAACGTTCCGCCTTTTCTGACGACTTCCGTCCCGCCCAACATTCTGTTTGTTGCAGATGTGAGCGGAAGTATGAGTTGGAACGCGTATTACAGAAATTGGTTTGATCCAGTTATCTTCTTCATTTTTCCTGACTGCCCTACTACCGGTAGGTTTACTCCCTGCTCTTCAGGTGAAGGGTTTGAAGAGGTGGGTTGTTATGATCCAAATAACACATACGAAGGTTACTTCGTTCCGGACAGGTTTTATACCTTTGATGGAACAGCTTGGGTTGAAACTTCAGGACCTGAGAGTTGCACTATGACTTTGGAAAGTGTTTATGAGCCTGATGTAGGTAAATGTTACTATTATTACTCAGTCACAGGCATTTGTTCAGGAAACAAGCTTAACTTCGTTCTTATGTCGAGGATAGACCTCCTCAGATGGGCTATGGTGGGGGGGAGACCCGAGGGTTGCAACGACGGTGACTTTACCAGTTGGCAGTGTGATCCGGACCTCGCCTGCACAGGGAACACATGCAGGCTTCAGATGGTGGGATCTACCATCAACTATCTTGATCAACCGATTGTGGAAGTTCCCAAAGAAAGGGTAAAAGGTGTTATTCAGGAGCTTGAAAGGGGAGCCGTAAAGCCAAGGCTTGGGATAATGTTTTTCTCAGGTATAGATATAGATCCGAATCCACGAAGAGAAGTTTACATAGGTATAAGACCTGAAAAAGTCTACATAGGAGACTTCCCCGACGGAAACTTGAGGACCTTCCCGGCTACCGACCCTTGCAGTAGCGACCCTTCGAAGTGTCCCTATACTTTCCTAAAGAGGTATTTGAACGCGGTTCCTATGGAAGGTGGAACTACGACCGCTCCCGCTATGTGGGAGGCTTACGACTACTTCAAGCAGAGCGACGACCACAATTACGCAAATGGATTTGATATAAATCCAGGAACCTACAAAGACCCGCAGTATATATGTGAGGATAACAATCCTAACGCGTGTCAGCCGGTTCCCTGTGCAAAGAATTTTGTGATCCTGATGTCAGATGGTCAGTGGAACATGGGAGGAAATCCGATTGAAATTACATGCTCTATAGATAAGCCAGATTTTGAGGATTACTCCGCAGACCCAGTAGTTCCAGCCTACTGGATGCACACCAAGACTTTGAGAACTATGGATCTGAGCGGTCAAGCGTGCGATCCGACTCGGGATCAGAACTGCTTCGAAATAAACGTCTCCGCTGTTTACAGCCTCGGTCTCTTTCTCGGAGGAACCGGAGAAAACTCGCTCAAACACGTGGCTATATACGGGTCCTTTGACAACACTAATAACACGTGGCCGGGTGGTACATCCAACTATCCGTTCTTGTCTGCTATAGATTCTGGATCTCTCTGCTCAACAGGTATAGACGATTGTACTATTTACGATGATGGAATACCTGATGGTGACGATAAGGGAAGTCCATGTACACCCATACCTCCCTCCTCTCCAGACTGGGACAGGGACGGGGACGGTGTTCCGGACACATTCTTGAGTGCGAAAAATGCTATAGAGATAAAGAGGGGTCTCCTCACATTCATAACCGATATCTTGAGGAGGTCCTCAGCTGCAAGCTCCGTTTCTATACTCTCGAGGAGGGGAACGAAGGGCAACAACGTGATACAGGCTGTCTTCTATCCTCAAAGGTCCTTCCCGAACGACAATAAAGTGGACTGGGTGGGATACCTATACAACTACTGGTTCTACTTCTCTCCGAACGAGCAGAGCATAAGGGAGGACACGAACCAGAACAAGATACTCGACCTCGATCAGGACCTCAAACTCGACTTCAGGGTGGATCAAGCCGGGAACCTCAAGATAGTCGCAAAAGACAACAACGACAACCCCGTTACCACCTACAACTCCCTCGACGAGGTCCATCCCGTATGGGAAGCGGGTGAGATCCTGAAAAACACAAGCCCCGCAAACAGGAGGATATACACGGTGAGCGAGAACGACACACTCGTTGAGTTTACAACAGCAAACAGGCTTCTCTTTGAGTCCCTCCTCGGGAACACAGCCAACTTCCCCGCGTGTCTTTCCGCTTCGGGAGATCCTGTGGACAACCTTATAAACTTCGTAAGGGGAGAGCATATAGAGGGTTGCAGGGACAGGAGGGCTGACGACCTCGGTAACACTTGGAAGCTGGGGGACATAGTCTACTCCACTCCTGCGATACTCGACTACGGGGACTTCGGTATGGTCTTCGTCGGTGCTAACGACGGCATGCTCCACGCCTTCAGGATAGGAGCCTTGAGGGGGGACGACCTCTCCGCAAATCAGGTTGTGAGGCTCTGCGACGAGCTTACGGGGAACTGCACTACCGTTTCCCTCGGTAAGGAGGAGTGGGCGTTCATACCCAAAAACGCCCTTCCGTATCTCAGGTATCTCGCCGATCCCTCTTACGTCCACAGATACTTCGTAGACCTTCCCCCGTACATAATCAGGCTCGACACTAACGGGGACGGTCTTCCCGACAGGGCGATACTGATAGGAGGTATGAGGCTGGGCGGCGGTTGCGGTTGCACAGATCCTACCTGCGAGAACCCGCCTCAGGACGTCTGCGACCTCACGACGAGTCCCGTAAACTGCTTGGGTCTTTCTTCTTACTTTGCCCTCGACGTCACCGATCCCTTCAACCCCGAGTTCCTTTGGGAGTTCACGCATCCTGACCTTGGCTTTAGTTATTCGGGACCCGCCCACATAACGGTCGGGGGTAAGCACTTCATAATGTTCGTCTCCGGACCTACCGACCTTTGCGGTGGTTCCGCCCAGTCGCTCAGGATCTTCGTCCTCGAGATGGACGAGAACTTCAGGATAGCGAGAAGGTATATATTCACAGCTCAGAATGATACTCCTACCTTAACAGCAGGATATGAAGTTATACCAGCTCAAGTTTTAAACAATTACAGTCCTAATAACCAAAATCAAGGAAATGTTGTTATAGGAGCCTTCGGCGGGAGGCTCTTCACGGAAGGTATCGACTCGAACGACGACGGTGAGACTGAGATGGTCTTCTTCGGTGTGAACAGGAATACGGGAACCCAGTGGCAAGGCAACGTCATAGGTGTCAGGATAACGGGTCCCGACCCGACGCAGTGGGAGATCCTTCAAGTGTTCAACCAACCTACAAAGCCCATCACAGCCAAGATAGAATACATGAAGTGCTTCGGCATGAACTACATCTTCTTCGGGACGGGAAGGTGGTTCTTCAAGGACGACGAGCCGGGGGACATTAACAATCCCAACGACACGGAAAGGCTCTACGGTGTCAGGATAGACGGGTGTCTGAACGGAGGAAACTGCAGTATCCAGTTCGCTGTAAGCTCCAACGACGCCTGTCAGGAGCTTCAGTCGGGTAGCGAGACCTTCTCTTGGTATGTGGAGCTGGCTCCGAGGGACGCCGACTACTTCAAAGAGAGGCTCATCTCAGACCCGACGGTTACAAACTTCGACGTTGTGTTCTTCGCAACAACTCAGCCTACGGGTCAGCTCTGCGGTTTCGGAGGGAGGTCGAGGCTCTGGGGTCTCAACTGTGCGACCGGTGAAGGGCTTCTCAGCACTGCCTGTCCCGGCTTTGTAGCCCAGGTCCCGCCGGAGACGACCGTCCTTCTCCAGCTCTCAAGGGGTAACATAGAGCAGTTCGGGAGAACGAGCTTCACGGAGGAAGGGGGAAGGGCTACGGAGTGGCAACAGGGAACGACCCCCGAATCACCTCCCACGGTCCCGGGCGGGGGTAGCGTCCAAGGT
>WFYK01000062.1 GCA_015490105.1 Aquificaceae bacterium
GAGAGACTTCCATCGCTCATGTTGGTGTGAATGTGAAAGTCGCAAAGAAGCCATCTATCCATAACACCACCTCCTAAGGAATCTTTTAACCCCTGAGTGTTAAGGAAAAATTAAGGAAACGTCTTAACGGTCTCTTAACACAACCTTAACCGCCGTTTAACAGAACTCTTCTACCCTTGTAGCCAAAAGCCAAGGAGGTGAAGGGAATGAAAAGACTTTTCTTGATCTCAGCCCTTTTTCCGGTGGTAAGCTTCGGCATAGATCCGTCTGTTAAAGCTCTCCTCAAGCTTCTTGAGGAGAAGGGAGTTCTCACCGCAGAAGAAGTCAAGGAAGTAAAGGAAGCCTCAAAGAAGAAACCCCATCTGAAAGTAAAGATAAGGCTCCAGCTGAGGTTTGACTTTGGAGACATATACTCTGAGGGAGGAGAGCTAAAAAGTAGAAGCGACCTCTACATAAGGAGGGCGAGGCTTAAGGTATCAAGGAAGTGGAAGAAAATTCCTCTCGGCAAGAGCGTGAAGCTAAACATCACCCTTGAAATGGATAAAGGAGATAGGGACTATGACTATAAGAGGGCTAAGAAGAAAGGCTCCAAGTTTGAGGTGGGAGTTCTCTACGCTTATGTGGACTGGAAACTGATGGACGAATTTGCGATACAAATTGGTAAGAAGAAAAAGCCCTTCTCAAGGGTGTCTCTTAGCTCCTCCTCAAGACAGCTTTTGATAGAGAGACCCCATTCTACCGAAACCGCTAAGAAGTGGCTCGGGGACTACTACGGCAACCAGATAATGATCCACGGCAAGATAGCAAAGGGAGTGTTCAGATACATGATCGCCTTAGCGGACGGCGGTTTTATTGAGGACAAACAGAAGGCGGGAGATAGCGTAAGGTCCGATATTAAGCTCGGAAACTTCTACGCGGTCAGACTTGAGTTCTCACCGCCGAGATTTGTGGAGAAGAAGAAGGATGACACGGGGATAGGGGAGAAGAACAAGGGAAGCGTTATATCCCTCGGAATCTCCTACGCTCAGAACAGGAACTTTGACGTGGACACGAACAAAAACACGAACGACGGATACGAAGTTCAAAACGAGAAGGGAACTGTCTGGGGAGCGGACGTGTTCGGCAGGTTCTTCGTAGGTCCCGGTGCCCTCACCGCTCAGGCGGAGTATGTAAGCATGAAGTATGACAAGGTAAACAAAGAAGAGAAGGGATGGTATGTTCAGGCGGGATATATCTTCGGTGTGGGATTCGGAAAGCTGGAACCCGCTTTCAGATACGAGAGCGTAGACTACGGTAGCTCCAAGAGAAAGATTACAACCCTCGGCTTCAATCACTACATAAAAGCTCATAAGATTAAGTGGGCTTACAACTTTCTCAGGATAGATAATCCCGGCTCCAATCCCAACCAGAGCGTTCACCAGATACAGGCTCAATTCTACTTCTGAGCGCCCGGTATGGCTGCCCCGGGGCGTTCTCATCCCCTCTTTTTTTTATTTGCAGGGATGATCTCTAAGGCTTCTTGGTCTCTTCTTCCTCCTCATAAAGCTCCTGATGTAGCTGATCATAGCTCTCGAGCTATTCAAGATAGCAAGCTACATAGTTACTACTCTTCCCCAGTTCCAATCCAGTCAGGATTACACTTTTAAACTCGTGGTCAGAATTCTCAACCTGCTTAATATTCTTGACCCTAACCAGCGCTTTGAACTCCAGAGAAAAAAACTCACCTATGTTGTGGATACAGCAATAATATTCTTCATCAGAGAACTGATAGTTGTCGTGTTCGGTCGTAGGTGTTGATTTTAGCTTGTTTGGTTTTAATCAGATATAGGGCCTAGTTAAAGAGCTTTCCCGAATGGTATGTAAGGTAGCTTAAAGCCATTTGGTATTCGGTTGGAATATCATTTAAGGCTATTGTGAGACATCTTAGAGGTTTTGACATTAGGGCTACCTCTTAGAGGATATTTTAAAACTGCTTGCGCAGGCTGGCTGTATCCCTGTATCACAGATACGGGGTTTTAGCCCGCAATTTTTCTATAAAGCCGTCCTTTTAATAATTATGAACGCACAGATAATCCTGCACTGCACCCTTCGGCGTGATATCATAATATCGGAATTTTTTTATGGAGGTGAAAGGGATGAAGAAACTGCTCGCTATACTGGTGCTTGTAGGCGGAGTTTCCTTTGC
>WFYK01000063.1 GCA_015490105.1 Aquificaceae bacterium
CAAATCCTTTCTCAGATACTCCTCAGGTATAACATCACTTGGGTTTACTCTGGGAACATCCAACTTAGGAAGCCTGTAGGTTGCTTTTCCCTTCATGATCCTTTCAAATCCTCAACGATCCTATTGAAATAGGATGGCAGATCGTCGTAGGTGTTAGGCTTTGAAGAAGATCCTCCACAAGAAATCAGCAGAAGAAAACTAAAGAGGATCAGCACAAAGGTCATCAGCATCTTTTATAATAGCTCAAAATGAAAATAAAGGACTTCCTCAGGGAAAGGCACATATCCCTCGGAGATAACGTTAAGTTTCTCCTTGAGGCTCTTGATTTGAAGGATCCTGAACTTTTGAAAAAACTCGAAGATCTTTACGGGGAATCCGCCAAAATGTCCAAGTCCAAGGCAAACACGGTAGATCCTCAAGAAATGATAGAAAGGTTCGGTGCGGATACCGTTCGCCTCTACGTTCTATTTGCAGCACCTCCGGATCAGGATTTTGAGTGGACCCAAGAAGGTATTCAAGGAGCTTACAGGTTCTTGAACAGACTTTGGAACTTCGTTATTTCGAAGAAAGAAATGTTAAAAGGGCTTTCCTACACGAGGGAGGAGCTTTCAAGGGCTACCGGCAGAGCTAAGGAGATCAGGCATTCAATCCACAGTGCGGTGGAGGGATACTTGAGGGATATGGAGAAAAACTTTCAGTTCAACACCGCCATAGCCAAGGTTATGAAGCTCTTAGGAGACCTTCAAGAATTTGAGCCCAAGACAGAGATCGAAAGAAAGGTCCTAAAAGAAGGTGTTGACACACTCTTGCTCCTTTTGGCTCCCGTATGTCCCCATCTGTGTGACGAACTCTGGGAGAGATTGGGAAACGAGGGCCTTGCTACCACATCACCTTTTCCCGAACCCGACCCTCAAGCTTTGAAAAAGGAAGAAATAGAAATCCCCGTTCAGATTAATGGAAAGGTCAAGACACGGGTGATCATCCCCGCGGATGCGGACGAAGAGAAAGTTAAAGAGATAGTCATGGCTCAGGAAAAGGTGAAAAGCCTTATAGAAGGTAAAGAAATAAGGAGATTCATTTACGTCAAAGGCAAACTCGTGAACTTGGTAGTTAAATGATAAGCCTCCTCATTGCGGTAGCGTTAGGCGGAGCGATAGGATCTTCTTTTAGATTTTTAGTCTCTTACTTCTTGCCTTTCGGGACCTTGATCGTTAACCTGACTGGATCCTTCCTTATAGGCCTGATCTCCGCCTTGGTTTCTGAGAAGTTTAGCGTTTCTCCTGAACTCAGACTCTTGCTTATTACGGGTATGTTGGGAGGTTTTACTACCTTTTCTACATTTTCTTATGAGTCCGTTTCCCTTTTAGTAGGCGGGGAGTTCCTCAAGTTCCTCCTTTATGTTTTTGTAACAAATGCGGGTTGCTTTTTGCTAACCTTTTTGGGTTATATGATCGGACGTCTTTTCTGATAAAATACTCTCTCCGCTTGAAAAGGAGGTTCGTAGAATGCGTGTAAAAGGCCCTTCTTCGAGAAAACGCAAGAAAAAGATCCTTAAACTCGCAAAAGGCTACAGGGGAATGAGACATACTTCCTACAGGAGGGCCAAAGAGGCGGTAATGAGGGCCCTCTACTACCAATACCGCGATAGAAGGCTCAGAAAGAGGGAATTTAGAAGGCTTTGGATCGCGAGGATAAACGCTGCGGTAAGAAACTACGGACTATCCTACAGTAAGTTTATGAACGGCCTTAAAAAGGCAGGTATAGAGCTTGATAGAAAGATCCTTGCGGACATGGCGGTGAGGGATCCGGAAGCCTTCAAGCAGGTTGTAGATAAGGTAAAGGAAGTCCTCGCTTCTTAATATGGAGGATCTGACCTCTATAAAGGAAGATCTCCTAAGGGACTTAGAGTCCGCGAAAGATCTTCAAGCGCTCGCGGAGATAAAAGCTAAATATCTCGGCAAAAAGGGACTGATAAGCTCCCTTTTTAAAAGGATAAGGGAGATCCCCCCGGAAGAGAGAAAATCTTTCGGTCAGAAGGTAAACAGCCTCAAGGAAGAGGCGGAAAAACTAATCCGTGAAAGGGAACGCAGTATAAAAGAACAGCAACTTCAAGAAAAACTAAAAAGCGAGTGGGAAGATCTCAGCTTACCCTACGACAGATCCCTCGGTCATCTTCATCCTATAACGCAGACTTTAAGGAGAATAATCGAAATCTTCAGAAGCATGGGCTTTCAGGTGGAGGAAGGTCCTGAGATAGAGCTCGAAGACTACAACTTTGACAAGCTAAACGTTCCCAAAGATCACCCAGCAAGGGACATGCAGGATACCTTCTATGTAAACCGTGAAGGTTACCTTCTCAGAACCCACACCTCGCCCGTTCAAATAAGAACCCTATTGAAAGGAGAACTTCCCGTTTACATGGTAGCTCCGGGCAAGGTCTACAGGAGGGACGACGATCCTACCCACTCGCCTATGTTTCACCAAGTGGAGGGTCTCGCGGTCGACAGGGAGATCAGCTTCAGACACATGAAGTTTGTAATAGAAAGCTTCCTGAAGGAATTCTTCGAAAAAGATCTGCCGGTAAGACTTAGATCTTCCTACTTTCCTTTTACCGAGCCTTCCGCGGAGGTGGACATAGGCTGTGTAATATGCGGAGGTAAAGGGTGCAGGGTTTGTAAAGATACGGGTTGGCTTGAGGTGATGGGGTGCGGGATGGTGCACCCTAAGGTTCTTGAAAACTGTGGGATTGACTCGGAGCTTTACCAAGGCTTTGCTTTCGGGATGGGAGTTGAGAGGCTCGCTATGCTTCTTTATAGGATAGACAACATAAAGCTCTTTTATGAGAACAACCTCAGGTTCCTTGAACAGTTTTAACACCTATCACAATGTAAACAAGTCCGAAAAGTTTTTTCTTTACCTCCAAAACGCTAAAGCCTTCGGAGGTAAGAAGGTCTTCCACCTCTTGAGGACTCAAAGCTTCTTCTACTGAATGAATAAAAAAGTCCCACTTGTCCTTGCTAAAAATGAGAGACCCTACGGGAGTTAAAAGTTTCATCAGAAACACCACAAAAGAAGTCCCTTTAAACTTTCCAACATCGAGTATACCTATCCTGCCCCTTTGCTGGAGAATTCTGTTGGCTTCCTTTAAAAAGGATCTTCTGTCCTGAAGGTGGCGAAAGACAAGAGAAAGACTGACGTTTTTAAAACTCTCATCTTTGAAAGGCAAATTCTCCGCGGTAGCAACCACAAAGTGTGATCCCAAGCACTTTTCCCTTGCAACCCTTATCATACCTTCCGCGGGATCAAGGCCGACCTTAAGACCTTTGTATTCTGTTCCCAGCTTTTTGAGGATTTCCCCCGTGCCGGTTCCCACGTCGAGCCAGTTACCTTCCGGGCACATATTATCTATGAGATCCCTTTGCCACGCGTGGATCCTTCCCCCGCTTGCAACATTTAAAAACTTGTCATATATCCCGCTTATCTGGGAAAATAGCTGAGCCACGGACCTGTAATTCATCGCTTACTTCCAGACTATGGGTGCGATTATAGCGGTAAAGACTATGTTCGCAAGCGTCAAAGGCAACATAACCTTCCAAGCGGTTTCGGTTATCTGGTCTATCCTATATCTGGGAAGGGTCCAGTGAAGCCACAGGATAAACAGAAACAGGGCGGTAACCTTTAAAAGGAACCAGACGTAAGGAGAAAAGGGCCCTAAAAAGAACAGAGGATCTACAAACCCCATAAAAGGTATGTTTATGGGAGACCAGCCACCGAAGAAGAGAACGACCGCTATTGCGGAAAGGGACAACACCTCTACATACCACTCTACGAGAGGGAAAAGACCGAACTTCATACCCCCGTATTCAACGGTAAATCCGGTGACCAACTCCGCTTCAGCCTCTTGGATGTCAAAGGGGACCCTTCCTGTTTCCGCAAGAAGTGCAAACATGTAAACCACAAAGGCAACCGGTTGAACCCAAACATACCAAAGCTTCTGCTCAATCTGTTTTTGAACGATCTCGTATGTGGAGAGTGTTCCCGCCAAGATTATGGGACCCATAACCGCGAAGGTAATAACTACCTCGTAGGAGATGATTATCCCCGCTTTTCTCATCGAACCTATGAGAGGATACTTGGAGTTAGAGGCCCAACCCGCTATAGCTATGGCGTAGACAGCCAAAGAACCGAGACCGAAAACCAAAAGAAGGGCTACGTTCACATCAGTGAGTATGGGCTTTATCTTGTAACCAAATAGCTCAAACTCGGGTCCGAAGGGGACAACCGCAAAAACCAAAGTCGCAGGGACCAAGGCGAGAACTATAGCGAGGTTGTAGAGAAACTTGTTCCCGTATCTCGGAAACAGATCCTCTTTGGTTATAAGTTTTAATCCGTCCGCAAGGGGTTGAAGCAGTCCGTGCCAACCGACCACCATCGGGCCGGGCCTTCTTTGAATGTGGGCAGCGACCTTCCTTTCAACCCAAGTGAGGTAAGCGCCTACTCCGAGAACGATAGCCAAAATTACAACTATCTTTATGAGGATTATTATCAACCCCGCTATCACACTCTCCATACCTTTCCTCCCGAAGACCTCAATATGTTAACAGGTTTGTCGGTAAAATTAACCCCGTGAACATCAAGGATGCAATCCTGCTTGGTATAGTTGAGGGAATAACGGAATTTCTTCCCGTTTCCTCAACCGGCCACATGATCTTAGTCGCTCACCTGATAGGCCTCGAACATGGTGAGTTCCTCAAGAGCTTTGAAATAGCGGTTCAGCTGGGGGCCATCTGCTCGGTTTTCCTTCTATACTGGAGGGCTTTGCTTCTTAGCAAAAGAACATTCATTCAGGTTTTTTCCGCTTTCCTTCCTACCGCAATATTAGGGCTTTTGCTTTACAGCTTTGTGAAAAATT
Organism: Aquificaceae bacterium; assembly: GCA_015490105.1. GTDB lineage: Bacteria > Aquificota > Aquificia > Aquificales > Aquificaceae > Hydrogenivirga. The sequence goes on from WFYK01000063.1 coordinate 4,913, forward strand.
ACCTGATCGGAAACCAATGGGTGGTTATCTTAACCCTTACGGTGGGGGGATTGTTTCTCATGGGTGCTGACTTTTTTTTGAACAAAGGGAAACGCGATTGGAAGGACCTTTCTTTTCGCGAGTGCATCTTGATAGGCTTGTTTCAGGGTCTGGCTTTAATTCCTGGTGTTTCAAGATCGGGTGCGAGCGTTATGGGAGGTTTGGCGGTAGGTCTTTCCCGGGAAAAGGCTTTAGAGTTTTCCTTTTTAGTAGGGCTTCCTACGGTTGGGTCCGCCTCTCTTTTTGAGATCTATAAGAGCTACGAAACTTTCCAAGGTCAGGAAGTAGACTTGCTTACGATAGGTTTTATAAGTGCCTTTGTAAGTGCTTTACTCACTATGCGCTTTGCCCTTTACCTTGTAAGGAGGTTCGGGCTTTGGCCCTTCGGCGTCTACAGGATAGTTTTAGCTTTGATTTTTTTAGTGGGTATGAAAGGAGGGGGATATGCTTGAAGGTCTTGCGATGACGATTTTGAAGACTTTGGTAGGGTTTATATTTCAACAGGCCTTAGAAGGATCTTCCGTCAAAGTGGAAGGTGCACCGCGGTGGTATGGCAAGCACGCTTGGGGGTCTTTTTGCGTCTCAACCTATCAATACGGCGGTCTTGAGGCGGTAGAAGAGGTAAAAGGAAAACTTAAAGTAAAGATGTCTCAGGAGTTGCGGGGCCTCATAGAGAAAGCCCTTTACGAAAACTTTAGGGATGTTCAAGATCCTAAAGAACTTGCTTTTATAAGGGCTGTAGCTGAAGATGAAAAGTTACCCTTGTTTGTGAGTTCGTATATGAAGATTAGAAACTTAGAGTATGACGAGGATAAAAGGGTAGCCTTCGCAAGAGGATGTATTTCAAAGGAAGACTTCGTAGCTTACCAAGAAAGAAGATTAAGAGAAATTAGGAAGGCACTGAGTATTAAACGATCGGAGGACGCTTTCCGCGAGCTTGAGATGGTAGAATAAAGTTTCATGAAGGATTGTATATTCTGCAAGATCGTGGCAGGGGAGGTTGAATCAAAGAAGGTCTACGAGGACGATAAGGTTTACGCCTTTCACGACATAAACCCTGTAGCTCCGATTCACATCCTTATAGTCCCCAAAAAACACATCTTGGGTGTTCAAGAGCTTACCGAGGAGGATGAATGCCTCGTGGGACACATGTTCGTGGTTGCGAGAAAAATAGCGGAGGATCTTGGTATAGCTCCCGACGAAAACTTGAATAAGGGATACAGACTCGTTTTCAACGTGGGCAAAGACGCTGGACAAAGTGTTTTTCACCTTCACCTTCACCTCATAGGCGGAAGGGCTATGAGCTGGCCACCGGGCTAAGGTGATAGATCACGGAAGGCTCCAGTATAACCTTTCCAAGAGGCTTTTTGAGGAGTTTACCAAAGATCACCCGAAGGTAGCTGAAGTTATATGCAAAGTAAATACCCCCGCCCTCGTTATGGATCTGGAAGGGATAAAAAGAAGATATCTCCAGATACGCTACCATTTTCCGGGTGTCAACGTATACTATGCGGTCAAGGCAAACGACGATGTTGAGGTTCTGAAAGCCCTTGCAAGCGTGGGTTCTGGGTTTGAAGTAGCTTCAATAGAAGAGTTAAGGAAGGTCTTAGACCTGGGTGTTTCTTCAGAGAAGGTAATATCGAGTAATCCTGTAAAACCTGAGGAGTTTATAGACTTTGCCAGCTCTCAAGGGGTCAACCGTTTTGCGGTTGATAGCCACACGGAGGTAGATAAGATAGCCCGTATAGCGCCAAGGAGTAGGGTATACGTGAGGATAAGTGTTCCGAATGAAGGAAGTGACTGGCCCCTTTCGAGAAAGTTCGGGGTGGATCTCGATACCGCTTTGGATATCCTTGAATACTCCAAAGAAAAGGGTCTTGTCCCGGTAGGCATAACCTTCCATGTAGGTTCCCAGTGCAATAACTTGAGAAACTGGTTCATAGCTATAAAAAGATCCGCGGATCTTTGGGAGAGGGCAAAAAAGAAAGGTATAAGGCTTCAGGTGCTCAACATGGGAGGTGGTATACCTGTCAGATATATTCAAGAAGCTCTGAGGATTGAAGATGTAGGCTACTACATCTCCGGGCTTATGAAGAAGTATTTCCCTGAAGTCCCCTACGAGATTCAAATAGAACCCGGTAGAGGTGTGGTGGGTGATCAGGGTATTCTCGTTGCAAGAGTGATAGGCAAAGCCCGAAGGGGTGAAGAAAACTGGCTTTACGTGGATACGGGCGTTTTCAACGGTCTTGCGGAAACACTCGGGGGGATAAGGTATCCTGTTTACTGCGAAAGGGAAGGAAAGATAAAGGAGTGGGTAATAGGAGGGGTGTCCTGCGACAGTATGGACGTTATAGCGAGGAACGTTTACCTCCCGGAGCCTCAGGTGGGAGACAGGATCTACTTTCTGTCCGCGGGAGCCTACACGAGCGTATACGCTTCCAACTTTAACGGCTTTCCAAGACCCCAAGTAATTGTGGTCTAACCGATCTTTTTTATTATCTCCATAACTTCCTTGAAGGGAGAGGGGTCTTCTATCTCAAAGGACATCCACTCTTCTGTGGAGGGATGGAAAAACCCGATCTTGTATGCCAATAGCATGTTGCACTCTCCGAGGGCTTCCAAGACCTCTTTGGGAACGGAGGTTCTTTTAAAACCGTAAGCGGTGTCTCCCACGATCGGGTGGCCCAGGCTTGAGAGGTGCACCCTTATCTGGTGTGTCCTGCCGGTGTAGATCTTGACCTTCAAAAGGCTCAGGTTTAGCTTTTCAAATCTTTTCAGAACCCAAAATTCCGTTTTTGACTCCCTCCCTTGTTCAGAAACGGTAAAGCGCTTTCTATCCACCGGGTGGCGGGCTATAGGGCTTTCTATTATTTTGTGATCCTCTCTGACGAGCCCCACCACGAGGGCCTTGTAGAGTTTTTCCGTTTTCCTCTTGGCGAACTGATCCGCCAAGATCCTGTGAGCTTTATCGTTTTTGGCGATCACCATAAGGCCTGTTGTGTCTTTGTCGAGCCTGTGAACTATACCCGGTCTTTGAACCCCTCCTACGGAGGAAAGATCCTTAAAGTGATAAAGCAGAGCGTTTACAAGTGTTCCGCTCGTGTATCCGGGTGACGGATGAACTACTATACCGCACCTCTTTAGGATTACCGCAACGTCACCGTCTTCGTATAAAACCTCTAAGGGCAAGGGTTCCGGCTCAACTTTTATCTCTTCAGGTTCGGGAACAAACAGCGTTACTTTTTGTCCTGCCTTTAGCCTATAGGATGGTTTTGAGGTGTTACCATCTACGAGAGCAAAACCTTCTTTGATCAGCTTCTTTATAAAGCTCCTGGAGAACTCAGGATAGGCTTCACTTAAAAAGACATCAAGCCTTTTTCCCTCTTTCTCAGGGAAAACTTCAAAGGTCAGGACCGCGCTTATCTTCCTCGCCATCTATAACTATGGTCACCTTTATTTCCTTGGGATCCTCCTTGAGGTTTAGGCTTTTTACAAAACCTTCTACGACTCCTTTGAGAGCCCTTTTAGGGAAGTCCTTCAACTTAACTTCCTTGCCGTTTACTTCCAGCACTACTTTCATTTCTATCCTCCAAGAGTTTTAAGATCCAAAAGGCGGGAACAGAGAACATAGGTATAACTATGAAAGAAATTGCCCAAACAGCTTTTACATTTTTGGGTTTGTCGCTTCCAAGTAAATTGACTAAGGTTATTGCGACCGCAAAGACACCCCACGTAAACATAAAAAAGTGGAAAGCTAAAAAGAGGAAAAACCACTTAGGTGTAGAAGGATCGTAAGGGTCCATAGAGAAAACATCCTTAAGGGGTGAGATAAAGGTCATCAGAAAATACACCGCGGGTATCAGAGAGAAGACAAGAAGCAAAAGGTCTCTTTTCAAAGGCTCCTCAAAAGCCGGCGGCGGGACTCGAACCCGCGACTTCAGGCTTACGAAGCCCGCGCTCTACCGACTGAGCTACGCCGGCTAAGTTATATATTTTAAAACCCTAAAAATCCAAAGTCTTGGGGTTCCTCCTTCTTTATGAGACCCCGTTGAAGGAGTTTTGTTTCTATCAATGTTATCCACCTTTCGGGCATACAACCTTTGGGGCAAACTATGTTGCATGAAGAACAGTGAACGCAGGCTTTGGGATCCGATTCCAAAGAGCTTTTCAGAAGGACTTCTTCGGAACCGTTCCTCGGATCTTCGAGAATTTTATAGAGTCTCGTAAAAAGTAAAGGTCCTCCGAAGGGCTTTTTTTCCAGAAGGGGAGGGCAAACGCTGTTACATAGACCACAGAGTATACAGTCCCAACTTTTGGAAGTTTTCAAAAGATCCTGCGCGGAGACACCGGCTTTCTCCTCCTTGGGAATTAACCAAACCTTTTTTGCTTTTAAGGACTCGTATATGGGATCGTGCGAAACAACCAGATCCTTTATGGGTTCAAAAAAGTCCAAGGGTTCTACGAGGATCTCTTCCCCCTCAACCCGCGTATTGCAAGCGAGAACGGGTTTTCCGTTCAGTTTTACTCCGCATGTTCCGCATATACTTGCCCTGCACATTACCCTAAAGCTCAAAGTGGGATCTTGGGTTTCCTTTATTTTGGTAAGAACCTCCAAGAGGGTAGGCCTGCCCTCTACAGGAACTTCGAACTCACTTACCTCAAACCTTCCCTCTTTAAAACGCTTTACTTTGACCTTCATACGTCCGTGTCTATCAAAAACAGAGGCTGTCCGTATTCCACAGTCTCTCCGTTTTCCACGAGGATCTTTTCCACCCTTCCTCTCACGTCGCTTTCTATTTCGTTCATAACTTTAAGAGCTTCTATGATGCAAAGCACCTGACCGGGTGAAACCAAGTCTCCTTCTTCAACGAAGGGCGGTGCTCCGGGGGCGGGAGATCTGTAGAAGGTTCCTACCAGCGGACTCTTTATAACGTGAAGCTTCTTCTCTTCCTTCTGAACATCCTCCGAAGGCGGTAATATCTCTTGGTGTTTGAACTCCTCAACGCTGGGCTGAGGTTGGTCTTTTAGTTCTTCCTTGGGTTCGTGCGTTTCTATCTCTATCTCTACGTCTTGGGTTTTTATCCTAAGAGCCTTCACGTTTGAGTTCTTTACAAGATTGATAAGATCCTTTATAAAGTCCCTCTCCATCACTTTACCCTTTCTACGTAAGATCCGGTTCTTGTATCTACCTTTATAATGTCTCCTTCGTTTACGAAGAAGGGAACCTGAACGACCGCTCCTGTTTCGAGCTTTGCGGGTTTGGTTCCCCCCGCGGCGGTATCTCCCTTGAAAGCGGGCTCGGTTTCCACCACTTTAAGTTCAACATGTTTGGGGAGCTCTATACCCACAGGCTGGCCTTGATAGAAGAAAACAACCACCTGCATTCCTTCCTTTAAAAATTTCGCTTCCTCTTCGATCTTCTCGCGAGGGACTCCGACCATCTCGTAGGTTTGGGAGTTCATAAAGTAGTAGTTCTCTCCGTCGCTGTAGGAGTATTCCGCAAACACCTGCTCGAAGTCCGCCAGCTGGATCATATCCGAAGCCTTGTAGGTTATCTCGATCACGTTGCCCGTTATCATGTTCTTTGCCTTCACCCTTACGAAGGCTTGGCCTTTGCCCGGCTTGACGTGCTCGTAATCAAGCACCCTGTAAGGTTCTCCCTTGTGCTCGATAAAGATATCCCTCGTGATCCTGTTTATGTCTATCCTCTCCGCCATAGAACACAATTATAAGGCCTTCCTGACCCTGTAGAACTTCTTCTTTCCTACCTGAATTCTCAGCTCTTCGGAGAGATCCAACATTGCGTTGGGGTCCGTTACCTTAGATCCGTTTACTTTAAGACCTCCTCCCTGTATTATCCTCCTTCCCTCGTTTTTGGAAGGGACAGCACCTATCTCTATCAAAAGTTCAAGGGCCTTTACCTTATCTTTTGAAAGTTCGAAAAGAGGGGCATCCTCTGGAAATTCACGCTTTGAATATGTTTTTTCGAACCACTCACGGGCTTTTACAGCCTCCTCTTTGGAGTGGAACCTTTCAACCAACATCTGAGCGAGTTTTTTCTTGGCTTCCATGGGATGGAGTTCTTTCTTTAACCTTTCTATTTCCGATTTTGAGTAGTCGGTGAGGAGCAAGTAGTAGTCCCACATAAGGTCGTCGGATATGGACATGATCTTTCCGAACATTTGTTTAGGTTCCTCGGTTATACCCACGTAGTTTCCAAAAGATTTGGACATTTTCCTCACACCGTCTAAACCTACAAGAAGAGGGAGAGTCATACAAACCTGAGGTTCTTGTCCGTATTCCCTCTGAATATCCCTTCCTATGAGCAGGTTGAACTTCTGATCCGTTCCTCCGAGTTCTACATCCGCTCTTATGGCCACGGAGTCGTAGGCTTGCAAAAGTGGGTAAAGGAACTCGTGAATGTGAATGGGAACGCCTCCCTTGAAGCGTTTGGAGAAGTCCTCTCTTTCGAGCATACGGGCCACCGTGTATTTGGCGGAAAGCTCTATGAGACCTTTAGTTCCGAGTTTCTCAAGCCAAGAGCTGTTGAAAACTATCTTGGTTCTGGAAGGATCCAAAATTTTAAAAACTTGCTCCTTGTAGGTTTTTGCGTTTTCAAGAACTTGTTCCCTTGATAGAGGCGGTCGTGCTTCGTTCCTTCCCGTGGGATCCCCTATCATCGCGGTAAAGTCGCCTATTACGAAGTAGACTTCGTGACCCAGCTGTTGAAACTGCCTCATCTTCTGAAGCAGGACCACGTGACCCAAATGAAGATCGGGCGCGGTAGGATCAAACCCCGCCTTTACTTTCAGCGGTTTGCCTCGCTGAAGTTTTTTAAGCAGGTCTTCCTCTTCGATTATCTCTACCGTTCCTTCCTTTAAAAGCTGAAGTTGCTCTTGTGGACTCACAAAAGTCCATTATAATAATGGGCGGAAGGTAAAGTTAAGTGGAAGCGGATACGAAAAGTCAGCTGGTAGAACTTCTACGGGAAACTATTTACGATCTCACGGGTAACTACTACCCGGACGAGCGTATGAGGATTTTAGAATACAAGTTAGAGAGGCTTCTGAAGGAACTCAACCTTCACGACAAACCGCCCAAAGCGATCATCGACTACTTTCTAAGGGATGAAACCAAACGCAAAATGCTCATAGATCTCATGACCGTTCCAGAAACCCGCTTTTTCCGAGAAAGAGAACAGCTTGAAACCCTCTTTGGCTCCCTCTTAAAGGACAAACTCTCCTTGGATATAGCGAGTGTCGGTTGTTCCACAGGTCAAGAGCCTTACACCTTAGCGATGATGATGAGAAAAAGGGGGATAACCGGCAGGGTTGTAGGTATGGACATAAACGAGGAAGTCCTCAAAAAAGCAAGGGAAGGGATTTATAAGAAAGATGAAATAAAGGATATACCCCCAGAATACAGAGACATGGTCGAAGTCAAGGGCGAGAAACTTGAGATTAAAAGGGAAATAAAAAACATGGTCTCTTTCAGGCAAGCCAATCTTATAAAGCCTGCGGACTTCATACCCCTGAAGGATCGTTTTGATGTGGTTTTTTGCAGAAATGTTCTCATCTACTTTGACGCTAAGTCCAAGAGAATAGCTCTCACTAACCTCAGATCTATTCTCAAAAAAGAGGGTATACTCGTTATATCCGCAACGGAGATCCTCGGAAAGGAATACTTTGATCTGTTTGAGCCGATAAAGGTCGGGAAGTTTTTCTTCTACAAGAAGGTGTAGATCATGAACAAGATCAGGGTTCTGATAGTAGACGACTCACCCTTCATAAGAATAGCTCTCAGAAAACTTCTTACCTCCGATTCGCAGATAGAAATAGTGGGGGAGGCAAGTAACGGCAAAGAAGCTATAAAGCTCGCTCAGGAACTCAAGCCGGACGTTATCACCCTCGATATAAACATGCCCATAATGGACGGCTTGACAGCTCTGGGTGAGATAAAGAAGGTTTGTCCTGAATGCAAGGTTCTTATGATAAGTGCACTGACCAAGGAGGGGGCGAGGGAAACCATAGAAGCTCTGAATAAAGGTGCGGTTGACTTTATAACTAAGCCCTCCGACTATCAGGAGCTCTTCCAGTTCAAAGAGGAAATAATCCAAAAGGTAAAGGCGGTATACCAGACGGGCGAGAAAAGACGTCCTGTGTCCGAAGTGAGGCCCCCTAAAGCGGAGGTCAGGGCGGACTTTAACATACCGCCGGTTATAGCTATAGGTATATCCACCGGTGGTCCTCAAACATTAACTAAGGTTCTTCCCAAGCTTCCCGCCAATTTCCCTTCCCCCATTCTAATAGCCATTCACATGCCTGATACGTTTACCGCGACCTTTGCCAAACACTTGGACTCTATGTGCGCTCTGCCTGTGAAGGAAGCTCAAGAGGGGGAAGTTATAAAGGGATCCCACATTTACATCGCCCGTGGAAGGATACACATGGTTTTAAGAGGAACCCCCCAGAGGGCTTACGTGAACTACGTCCAAGACGACAGATACATCTTCAAACCCTCCGCGGATCTTTTACTTTCTTCCTGTGCTAAGGTTTTTGGAAGGAACACGATCGGGGTTATCATGACAGGGATGGGAAACGACGGTGCTAAGGGAATAGTCGAAGTGAAAAATGCGGGTGGCATAACCGTCGCGGAAGATCCAAAAACCGCGATCCTCTGGGCTATGCCTGAAAGTGCTATAAAGACCGGGTGCGTCGACTATGTTGTTCCAAAGGAGAAGATGGCGGACCTGTTTATGAAGCTTGTCGGATCCGCAAAAGCTACCCTATGATCCTCGTAGGTGTCGACACGGGAGGAACCTTTACCGACTTCGTAGTTTTCAAAGACGGAAGGTGGCAAACTTTCAAAATCCCCTCTACACCCTCCGACCCTTCACAGGCGGTCCTCGAAGGGCTGAAGAAGATCTCAGGTGAGGATCTTCTGGTCCTTCACGGGTCTACCGTAGCCACGAACGCCCTCCTGGAACGAAAGGGTGCTAAAACCGCCTTTATAACCAACGAAGGCTTTGAAGACATAATCGAAATAGGAAGACAGGCGAGAGATAAACTATACGACCTTCATTACAGGAAGCCTAAACCTCTCGTGGATAGGATCGCTCGCTTAGGTCTCAAGTGCAGGCTCGATCACAGAGGGGAGGTTATAGAAGACTTAAGGGAAGAGGATCTCAAAGGTCTTGCGGAAAGCTTAAAAAATTTGGGGGTTGAGGCTGTTGCGGTTTGCTTCCTTCACTCTTATGCGAACCCGATTCACGAGAAAAAGGTGGGGGAGTTTATAAGGAAAAATCTATCCGTTCACGTGTCCCTCTCTCATGAGATACTCCCTGAGTTTAGGGAATACGAGAGGGCTTCCACGACGGTTATAAACGCCTACGTATCTCCCAGGATGGAAACGTATCTTTCGAAACTCGAAAAGGGGATAAAGGGAAAACTTTACGTAATGCAGTCAAGCGGTGGATTGATAGATACGAATCTTGTAAAGAAACAAGCAGTGAGAACCGTTCTTTCGGGTCCCGCGGGCGGTGTAGTGGCTTCATATCAACTGGGGAAGAACCTCGGTATAAGTAAACTGATTACCTTCGATATGGGAGGAACCTCAACCGATGTCTCCCTTATAGATGGAGAGCCATCCCTTACAACCGAATTTCAAATAGATCGCCTGCCTTTGAAGGTTCCTGTTATAGACATACACACGGTCGGGGCAGGAGGAGGTTCAATTGCTTGGATCGACAGCGGAGGCATTCTGAGGGTAGGTCCCCAAAGCGCAGGATCTGAACCTGGACCGGTATGCTACAACAGAGGGGGAAAAGATGTAACTGTCACAGATGCTAACGTTTTTCTCGGCAGGCTCCCTGCAAAATATTTTCTCGGAGGCAAAGCTCAAATATACCCTGACCTCATAGAAGAACCCCTCAGAAAACTCGCAGAGAAACTCTCCTCTTCCTTAGAGGATGTAGCGGAAGCGGTAGTGGATGTGGCCAACTCAAATATGGAAAGAGCTATAAGGAAGATCTCTGTCCAGAGAGGATACGATCCTTCTGAGTTCACCCTCGTGAGTTTCGGAGGATCAGGATCCCTTCATGCGGTGGAACTGGCAAGGTCCATAGGTATAGGAAAAATTCTAATACCCCCCTTTCCGGGTCTTTTTTCCGCGGTTGGCATAACTATGGCCCAATTCGTTCGCGATTACTCACTCACGATCATGCTGAAAGCCCATGAAACGAACTACGACCACCTCCTTTCCTTGTTCGAGGATTTAGAGAAGAAAGCCCTACAAGACTTGACCGAGGCGGGCTTTGAAAAAGAAAAAGTCCTTTTGAGGCGACAGCTTGATCTTCGATACGAGGGTCAGTCCTACGAGCTTACTATAGATTTTTCCGAGGACTTTTCAAAAGCTTTTGAGGAAAAACACAAAAAACTTTACCACTATACCCACGACAGACCTGTTGAGATAGTGAATCTGAGGTTAAGAGCTGTAGCTTTAAGAGAGACGCCTCCCTTTCCATCCGTGGAAACAGAAGGAGGGAAACCCTACCTCGGGGATACTCATGTTTCCTACAGAGGCCAAAAACTCAAGGTTCCCTTATTTAAAAGAGAAAGACTAAAAGAAGGTTTTAAAATCGAAGGGCCCGCGGTAGTTGTTGAGTATTCCTCGACCTTGTTCCTTACCCCTCACGCGGAAGCGGAGGTTTTGGAGGGGGGATCAATTCTTGTGAATTTAAAAGCCCGGGACCGGACTTGAACCGGCGACCTCACCCTTACCAAGGGTGCGCTCTGCCGACTGAGCTACCCGGGCTAAGAGCGGGCGACGGGACTCGAACCCGCGACCTGCGGCTTGGAAGGCCGCTGCTCTACCAACTGAGCTACGCCCGCTTCATGGTGGAGGGGGCAGGATTCGAACCTGCGCAGGGCGGAAGCCCGGGGGATTTACAGTCCCCTGCCTTTGACCGCTCGGCCACCCCTCCTGCAAGCCTATAATATTATGCCTCCGAACTGAAAACGCTTCAAGTATGGAAAAAATAGCGCTGATAGCAGGCTACGGGACTCTCCCGCGGGAGTTCATAAACGAAGCTAAACGCTTAGGAGTCGATGTTATAAGCATAGGCGTTAAGGGGATCACCAACTTTCCGACAGATTATTCCCTTCCCATAGGTAAAGTAGGGAAACTTTTGAAGATTCTCGAAAAGGAAAAGGCCTATTCGATCGTAATGCTCGGAAAGTTTGAGCACAAACTTGCCATAACGGATCTGATTTCCCTCGATACGAAGGCCCTTGAAATCCTGAGAAAGTCTCCTGACCGCAGGCCCGAAACCCTGCTCAAAACCTTCGTTCAAGTTCTTGAACAGGAAGGCTTTAAGTTTATAGACCCTTTTCCGTTTCTAAAAAACCTCACCGCTCCTGAGGGAGTTCTAACTAAAAAGGAACCTTCCGAAGAAGCCTGGGAGGATTGTAAATTTGCCTTCCCTATAGCTAAGGAAATAGCTTCTTTAGACATCGGTCAGACTATAGTTGTAAAGAAGAAAGCTATCGTTGCGGTAGAGGCTATGGAGGGGACCCAAGAAACGATCCTGAGGGGAGGCAAAGTGGGAGGCAAGGGAACGAGGGTCGTGAAGGTTGCAAGAAAAAAACAAGACTTTAGGTTCGATACACCCGTGGTAGGTCCCTTGACCGTAGAGGCGATGAAAAGAGCGGGTGCTGATGCCCTTTTCGTTGAGGCGGGTAAAGTCCTTATAACCGATAGGGAAAACTTCTTCAAGAAAGCAAACTCCTTTAAGATAGCGGTAGCGGGCTATAATTTAAAGGCGGAAGATGAAAGATCTCCTGATAGAAATAGGAACTGAAGAACTGCCCCCCTCTTCAATAGAAACCGCACTTAGTTTCATCTCGGATCGCCTCAAAGAAGCTTTGGAAGTAGAAAAGGTAGAGACCTTCGCTACACCCAGAAGGTTAGTGTTTTTTGTCAAAAACCTTGAAAACACACCAAAGGAGGAAGAGGAGGTAGTCTTCGGTCCTCCTTGGAAAATAGCCTTCACCCCTGAAGGCAAACCTACTAAAGCTCTTGAAGGGTTTTTACGGAGGTTCTCCGCAACTCCTGAGGAGGTCTTTAAAGCTCGCAAAGGGGAAGGGGAATACGTTGCTTTAAAAATTAGAAAAGATCTGGGAACACCTTTAGATAGGCTAAAAGAAAATTTCGAAAACATTCTTTTGTCCGTTCCGTTCAAAAAGAGGATGCGCTGGACCTCATCAAAGAGAATAACCTTCGTCCGCCCGATCCGCTGGATCGTCGCTCTCTACGGGGAAGAGTTAGTAGATCTTAAATTCGGAAACATCAAAAGCTCCAGAAAAACGAACCTTCACCGAATCCTTGCAGGATCTCCCGTTGAGGTAAAAAATCCCGAGGACTATTTCCAGAAAGTAAGAAAAGGGTTTGTTATCCTCGATCACAGGGAGAGAAAAGATAAGATCCGCCAAGATCTGCAGGAGGTAGCCAGAAACTTAGGAGCTGAACCTTATTATCCCGAAGGGCTTTTGGACGAAGTGACCTTTCTCTTAGAATACCCCTTTCCCGTTTTGGGAAGCTTTGAGGACAAGTTTTTAGATCTTCCTGACTTGGTAATAGTTACTGTCTGTGCTCACCACCAGAGATTCTTTTGTTTTAAAAAGGACGGGAAGATCCTCAACAAGTTCTTAGGCTTTAGCAATAACGAACCCAAAGACGATACTATCCAAAGAGGCTATGAAAGGGTTGTAAAGGCTCGGCTGGAAGATGCTCTCTTCTTCTACAGGGAAGATCTAAAGAGACCTTTGGAGTCCTTAGTTCCGGATCTGAAGAACGTCCTGTTTCACCCAAAAATAGGAAGCCTTCTTGACAAAGTAAAAGCACTGGAAAGCATAGCTACTAAAATCTGCTCAAAAGTGGGCTGTTTGGAAGAGGAACTATCTAAGGTAAAGAGGGCGGTTTACCTTTCCAAAGCGGACATCCTAACGAACATGGTTGCGGAACTGGACGAACTTCAAGGTTACATGGGTTACGTATACGCACTTGAGCAAGGAGAAGACAAGGAAGTTGCTTTGGCCCTGTGGGAACAGTATAGACCTCTATCGGAAGATGATCTGCCTACCACTTTAACGGGTTGGATCTTAGCGGTGGCGGATAAAGTCTACGACCTGATCTACTTTTTTAAAGCGGGAGAAGTTCCCAAGGGCAGTTCGGATCCTTATGGACTCAGAAGATCCGCTTTTGGTCTCTTTAGACTCCTGGAAGCTAAGAGTTGTAACCTTGACCTCTCGGAATTTTTCCCAAAGGACATGCAAAATCAAGATAAACTGAGGGACTTCTTAGGACAGAGGCTTGAAAGTTACTTAGAGGACGAAGGCTACGATCTGGTAAGGGCGGTTCTTGAAGTTGTCCCGAGTTTTAGACCTTACGAAGTTATATCAAGGGTAAGGTATCTCAGGTCGGTTAAAGGGTCGGAGGATTTTTCAAAGGTATACGAACTCTACAGGAGGGTTGCTAAAATATTACCCGCTAACTGGGAAGGGACAAAGGTGGAAGAGTCCAAGTTTGAAGCCCCTTCTGAAAGAGAACTTTGGGAAGTTATAAAAACTTTAGAGTCCAAGGAAAACCTTTCCTTAGAGGATCTTGTCTCCTTAAAAGATCCGGTGGATAAGCTCTTTGAGGAAGTGATGATAATGGACAAAAGGGAAGAGATAAGAAAAAACAGGCTAGCCCTCGTAAAGAGGGTTAAAGACCTCCTCTTGAGGGTGGCGGACTTTAGCAAAGTAGTTCTTTAGGAGGTTGCAAATGAAAGAAGAGGCCCTCGTTCTTTGGCTCGATGAACTGACCATAGAAGATATCCCTATAGCCGGCGGAAAGAATGCCTCCCTCGGAGAAATGATAAAAAACTTGAGTGCTTTAGGAATCAACATACCTTACGGTTTTGTGGTCACATCTAACGCTTACTACCGTTTCTTGGATCACAACAACCTGCGTGAGAAAATAAAGGAGATACTTGAGGGACTTGACGTCAACGACGTAGCGGATCTATCCCGCAGGGGATACCAAATAAGGGAGCTGATCAAGGGAGGTGAGTTTCCGAAAGACTTGGAGGAGAAGATAAAGGAATTTTACGCAAAGCTGTCTGAAAAGTATAACACCCACGCGGTGGATGTTGCGGTTAGATCTTCCGCCACCGCGGAGGATCTTCCTGACGCTTCCTTTGCGGGTCAGCAGGAGACCTATTTAAACGTCGTCGGTGCGGAGAACGTTCTCACCGCTATTAAAAACTGCTTCGCTTCCCTCTTTACGGACAGGGCCATATCCTACAGGGAATCTTTTAACTTTGACCACTTCAACGTGGGCATAGCGGTCGGCGTTCAGAAGATGGTCCGATCCGATGTGGGTGCTTCGGGTGTTATGTTTACTCTGGATCCGGAAACGGGTTTTAAAGACGTGGTGGTTATAAACGCTTCCTATGGACTGGGAGAGTTGATAGTTCAAGGTATGGTAACCCCCGATGAATACATGGTTTTCAAACCCACCTTTAAAGCAGGGCACTCCGCAATAATCGAGAAAAAGCTCGGAAGAAAAGATAGGAAGATGGTCTATGGCACAGGGGAGGAGAGGACGAAGATAGTGAATGTGCCGATTTCGGATCAAAAGAGGTTTGCCTTAGAGGATAAGGAGGTTTTGAAGCTGGCCGAATGGGCCCTTTTGATCGAAGATCACTATTCCAAGAAAAGAGGAAAATGGACCCCTATGGACATAGAGTGGGCAAAAGATGGAATACTTAACGAACTCTTCATAGTCCAAGCAAGACCGGAAACGGTACACTCCCAGAAGAAAAATAACGTAATCAAGATATACCGCATACTTGAACCTGAAGAAGAAAGATCCTCCAAAAGGAAGGTTCGCGGTATAGCGGTTGGAGACAAGATAGCGGTTGGAAAGGTAAGGGTTCTATTCGATCTTAAGGACGCTCAAGATTTCAAAGAAGGAGAGATCCTTGTAACCGACATTACCGACCCTGACTGGGAACCCATAATGAAGAAGGCTTCTGCAATAGTTACCAACAGAGGAGGTAGAACCGCCCACGCCGCGATAGTGGCTCGCGAACTTGGTATCCCCGCGGTGGTAGGAACGGGAAATGCGACGGAAGTTCTCAAAGACGGTATGGAAGTGACCGTATCCTGTGCGGAGGGAGAAACGGGTTACGTTTATGAAGGATACTTAAAGTTCGAAGAGGAAGAAATAGACATAAAGGATCTCCCGAGGCCCAAAACCAAGATAATGATGAACATAGGAAACCCTGAAACCGCCTTCAGGCACGCTTCAATACCTAACGACGGTGTAGGCCTTGCAAGGGAGGAGTTCATAATAGCTAACTACATCAAGATCCACCCTCTGGCTCTGATCCACTACGAAGATATAAAAGCACTACTGGAAAAGCTTCAAAATCTCGGCCTTGTTGATGATAAGGGTTTTGTTTCCTTCAGAGCAATTTACGCCCACGCGGAAGGAATTCTAAAAGATAGACTTGCCAAGGGTAAAGATAAACGAAACATAAACCTCAAAAGGCTCATCGAAGACATAGATCGCTTTACCTTTGGCTACGATGACAAGAAGGTTTACTACATTAAAAAACTCTCCTACGGAATAGCAAAAATAGCTTCTGCCTTCTACCCCAATCCGGTCATAGTTCGCTTTTCAGACTTCAAGTCAAACGAATACGCAAATCTGATAGGAGGCCAGCTCTTTGAACCCGAAGAGGAAAACCCTATGATAGGCTGGAGGGGAGCTTCGAGATATTACTCTCCCGCGTTTAAGGAAGCTTTTGGAATGGAGTGTCAAGCGATCTTGAGAGTCAGGAATAAGATGGGCCTAACTAACGTTAAGGTCATGGTGCCCTTCTGTAGGACTCCGGAAGAAGGTGAGAAGGTTCTAAAGGTTATGGAAGAGTTCGGGCTTAAAAAAGGTGACAACGGTCTTGAAGTTTACGTAATGGCGGAGCTTCCGAGCAACATCGTCCTTGCGGACGCCTTTGCGGACATATTCGATGGTTTTTCCATAGGTTCAAACGATCTAACCCAGCTCGCCCTCGGAATAGATAGGGACTCAGGGTTGGTTGCTCACCTTTACGATGAGAGAAACCCTGCGGTAAAAAGGCTTATTTCCCAACTTATAAAGACCGCTAAAGAAAAAGGAAAGAAGGTGGGAATATGCGGTCAAGCCCCTTCGGATTTTCCCGATTTTGCTCAGTTCCTCGTAGAACAGGGGATAGACAGCATATCACTCAATCCGGATTCCGTGTTAAAAACCTTATTTGCGGTGACCGAAATGGAGAAAAAACTGGGGGAGGTGGGTAATGTTGGCTCTTCCCAAGGTTAAACTACCTTTTTTAGATAGGTTTACCAAAAAGACAAAGACCGCCATAGCGGTTCAAGCCAACGATAAAGTTCTCAGAGTTCTGGGAATGGACTCGGAAAGGAGGCCTCTGTTCGAACCCGTAGAGGAAATATGGGAGCACAGACATCCAGAGGACAGGGAAAAGGTTCTCAAAAATGTAGTTGAAACCCTCGGAATAAAAGGAGAAGAAGTAATCACGTGCATAGGTGTTGACGAAGGACTCTTAAAATTTCAACGCTTTCCCGCAAATATGCCCAAAAAGGATCTAAACGACGCTCTCAACTTTTACATAAAGTCTGAAACGGAGCAGATAAAGGAAGAAACCGTTTACGACTACTACTTTTTCCCGAAAGAAGAGGACGGCAAGTACCTTAAAGTTGTTCTAACGATAGCAAGAAAAACCGCTGTAGATCGCTTGGTCAACCTGCTTCAAAGTGCGGGGCTGAAACCCGTTGTGGTAGACTACGAGGTAGTAACCATAGTAAACTACGGCCTCTCCCACAATCTGCCTCCTCCTTTCGCTATCTTGTATGCGGACTACTTTGACGGTGTCTTGGTCTACTACAGTAAAGCGGGTATAACCTACAACAAGCTTGACTTTAACTACAAATACTACAAGTCAATGGAGGACCCGGCCATACTCGATACCTTCCTGATAGAGGTAAGGAACGTTCTCGTTCTTAACGAAATATCCAACATCTACGTTGCGGGTCCGATAATATCCGATGAAGACCTTTTAGAGACTATGATGACCAACCTACCCGTTTTGGGAATCTTAGATCTGGAAAACTTCCCTCCCGCTTTCTTTATTCCGTATACACTAGCCCTCAGCCGTCTGGAGGAGTAAAATATCTTCAAGTAAGGGAGGTGAGGGTGAATATCGGAAGAGATCTGCCGAATTTATAAAAGAGGGAGAGGAGCCCAATGATAAGGATAAACCTTCTTAAGGAAGAAAAAATAGGATTAGACACAAAAGCTTTACTTGTTCGGATAAAGCAGGTAGATATTAAAACGATTCTCTCTTCAGATCTTGTGCTTATAGTTGTGCCTATCATAGGTGCAATAGTTATAGGAGCAGAGCTTGTTATATACGCCAACCTTAGTAA